>NZ_AKJR01000127.1:0-36036 GCF_000282235.1 Pseudomonas sp. GM24
GCCGAAGGCTGCGATCTTTTGATCCTGCCCTCTAAAAAGCAAGATCAAAAGATCGCAGCCTTCGGCAGCTCCTACATTGAGTATCACCGCATTAATGCAGGCGTTTGCGGCACATCAACTGGGCCATTTTCGCGGTGTCCGGGCGTTCGACGATGCCTTTTTCGGTGACGATCGCGTCGATGAGATCCGCCGGCGTCACGTCAAACACCGGATTGAACGCTTCAACGTCCGCACCGACACGCTTGCCGCCGACTTCCAGCAACTCGGCGCCGTCACGCTCCTCGATCGGAATGTCGTCACCGCTGGCCAGATTCATGTCGATGGTGGAACTCGGTGCCACGACCATGAAGCGCACACCGTGGTGCATGGCGTTGACCGCCAGTTGATAGGTGCCGATCTTGTTCGCCACGTCACCATTGGCGGTGATTCGGTCAGCACCGACGATCACCCAGGTCACGCCCTTGGTTTTCATGATGTGTGCAGCGGCGGAGTCGGCATTCAACGTAACCGGGATGCCTTCGTTGGCCAGTTCCCACGCAGTCAAACGCGAGCCTTGCAACCATGGGCGGGTCTCGTCGGCATAGACGCGCTCGACCATGCCTTCAATGAAGGCTGCACGAATCACCCCTAACGCCGTACCGAAACCACCGGTGGCCAGCGCGCCAGTATTGCAATGAGTCAGAATCGCCTGGGCATTGCCCTGATGCTTGCGGATCAGATCAACGCCCAACTGGGCCATGGTCAGGTTGGCTTCGCGGTCGCTTTCGTGAATGGCGATGGCTTCGGCTTCCAGCGCGGCCAGCGGATCGGCGTTCTCTTTCAAGCGATCAAGGCGATCGTGCATGCGACCCAAGGCCCAAAACAGGTTAACCGCTGTCGGACGGGAATCGGCCAGCAAGGCAAAGTCCTCTTCCAGCGCCACGTACCAATCGCCACCTTCGGCGATCCGCGCACGGGCCGCGAGGACGATGCCATACGCGGCACTGATGCCAATGGCCGGCGCGCCACGTACCACCATCGAGCGAATCGCCTCGGCCACGCCGGCGGCGCTGGTGTAGGCAATCCAGGTTTCTTCGAACGGCAAAATACGCTGATCCAGCAGGTGCAGCGCGCCGTCACGCCAATCGATGGCCTTCACTTTTTCCGCAGCCAACAGTCGATCGCGCATCCTACACCCCGCACTCATGAACAAAAGCCGCCGATTATAGCGATCCCCCCGCGAAGACGCTCGGGTATACTTCGCCATCCTTTACAAAAGCACTGGAACCGACCCTCGATGCCGAAACCTGCCATTGCGCTCGACTTATTATTGCTGCCGACCTGGCTGGTACCCGTCGAACCTGCAGGCGTTGTGCTCAAGGAGCACGGCCTGGGCATCCGCGACGGTCGCATCGTGTTTATCGGCCCGCGCGCCGAAGCATTGAAGTGTAACGCCACTGAAGTCCGCGAACTGCCGGACGTGCTGCTCGCCCCCGGTCTGATCAACGCCCACGGCCATGCGGCGATGACGCTGTTCCGTGGCCTGGCCGATGATCTGCCGCTGATGACCTGGCTGGAAAACCATATCTGGCCGGCCGAGGCCAAGTGGGTCGATGAAAATTTCGTTCGTGATGGCACCGACCTGGCCATCGCCGAGCAGATCAAGGGCGGCATCACCTGCTTCTCGGACATGTATTTCTTTCCAAAAGTCGCCAGCGAGCGCGTGCACAACAGCGGCATTCGTGCGCAGATCGCCATTCCGATCCTTGATTTCCCGATCCCGGGCGCCGGCAGTGCCGATGAAGCCATTCGTCAGGGCGTCGAATTGTTTGGCGACTTGAAGCATCACGAACGCATCAAGATCACCTTCGGCCCTCATGCACCGTACACCGTCGGCGACGAGAATCTCGAGAAAATCCGCGTGATTGCCGAGGAGCTGGACGCATCGATCCACATGCACGTGCATGAAACCGCGTTCGAAGTCCAACAAGCGCTGGAGCAGCATGGCGAACGCCCGCTCGCTCGCCTCGGTCGTCTGGGCCTGCTCGGCCCGCGCTTCCAGGCCGTGCACATGACCCAGATCAGCGATGACGACCTGGCGTTGCTGGTAGAAAGCAACACCAGCGTCATTCATTGCCCGGAATCGAACCTGAAACTCGCCAGCGGTTTCTGCCCGGTCGAGCGTTTGTGGCAGGCTGGGGTGAATGTCGCGGTCGGCACCGATGGCGCCGCCAGTAATAATGATCTCGATCTGCTCGGCGAAACCCGCACCGCCGCCCTGCTGGCCAAAGCCGTTGCCGGCTCGGCCACGGCGCTGGACGCTCATCGGGCACTGCGCATGGCCACCCTGAATGGTGCGCGCGCACTGGGGATCGAGACGCAAGTTGGCTCGCTGGAAATCGGCAAAGCCGCCGACATCGTCGCTTTCGACCTGTCCGGCCTGGCCCAGCAACCGGTGTATGACCCGGTATCGCAGCTTATATACGCCACCGGCCGCGATTGCGTGAAACACCTGTGGGTCGCCGGCAAACAACTGCTCGACGACCGACGCCTGACGCGCATGGACGAAGCGCAACTGGGCGCCACCGCCCGTACCTGGGGCCAGCGCATCAGCGGCCACACCGAATCGTAAACACCCCGGCGCCCACGCCGGGGCTACAGCCCTTTTAAAGTTTTAGAGGAATTGAACATGAGCAACGTCGACCACGCCGAAATCGCCAAATTCGAAGCCCTGGCCCATCGCTGGTGGGATCGTGAAAGCGAATTCAAACCGCTGCACGACATCAACCCTTTGCGGGTCAACTGGATTGACGAGCGGGTCAATCTGGCCGGCAAGAAAGTCCTCGACGTCGGTTGCGGCGGCGGCATCCTCAGCGAAGCCATGGCGCAACGCGGTGCCACCGTGATGGGTATCGACATGGGCGAGGCGCCACTGGCGGTCGCGCAACTGCATCAACTGGAATCCGGCGTCAGCGTCGAATACCGCCAGATCACCGCCGAAGCCCTGGCCGAAGAAATGCCTGAGCAGTTCGACGTGGTGACCTGTCTGGAAATGCTCGAGCACGTACCGGATCCATCGTCGGTCATTCGTGCCTGCTTCCGCATGGTCAAACCGGGTGGCCAGGTGTTCTTCTCGACCATCAACCGCAACCCGAAGGCGTACCTGTTCGCCATTATCGGCGCTGAATACATCATGAAGCTGCTGCCGCGCGGCACCCACGACTTCAAGAAATTCATCCGCCCTTCCGAGCTCGGCGCGTGGAGCCGCATGGCCGGCCTGACCGTCAAGGACATCATCGGCTTGACCTACAACCCGCTGACCAAGCACTACAAGCTGGCCAACGACGTTGACGTCAACTACATGATCCAGACCCTGCGCGAGGAATAAGCCGATGGCCATCAGAGCAGTTCTCTTCGACATGGACGGCACCCTGCTCGACACGGCGCCGGACTTCATCGCCATCTGCCAGGCAATGCGCGCGGATCGTGGTTTGCCGCCGATGAACGACAAGCACATCCGCGACGAGATCTCCGGTGGCGCCAAAGCCATGGTAGCGGTGACGTTTTCGATGGACCCGGAATCACCAGGCTTCGAAGAACTGCGCCTGGAGTTCCTTGAGCGCTATCTGGTTGGCTGCGCCGTGCACAGCAAACTGTTCGACGGCATGGGCGAACTGTTAGCTGATATAGAAAAGGCCAAGCTGATCTGGGGCGTGGTCACCAACAAACCGTTGCGCTTTGCCGAGCCGATCATGCAACAGTTGGGACTGGCCGAGCGTTCGGCGCTGCTGATCTGCCCGGATCACGTGAAAAACAGCAAGCCGGATCCGGAACCGTTGATCCTTGCGTGCAAGATGCTTGATCTGGATCCGTCGACGGTTCTGTTTGTAGGCGATGATCTGCGCGATATCGAATCGGGGCGCGATGCCGGGACGAAAACCGCTGCGGTGACGTTTGGCTATATCCACCCGGACGATAATCCGCGTCATTGGGGCGCGGATGTGGTGGTGGATCATCCGTCGGAA
Source organism: Pseudomonas sp. GM24 (assembly GCF_000282235.1). NCBI lineage: Bacteria > Pseudomonadati > Pseudomonadota > Gammaproteobacteria > Pseudomonadales > Pseudomonadaceae > Pseudomonas > Pseudomonas sp. GM24. The sequence goes on from NZ_AKJR01000127.1 coordinate 4,005, forward strand.
TTGCGCAAGGTACTCGATAGCGCGCTTTGCAGCTGCTGAGACCTGACGCAGAGCGTCATTGGCTGCATTCCCACGCGGAGCGTGGGGAACGATCTGACTCCATGATGAGGTTTTTATGTTTGATTATTCCGCTCGCCCCGAATTGCTCAAGGATCGGGTCATTCTGGTCACCGGTGCCGGTCGGGGCATTGGCGCGGCTGCGGCGAAAACCTACGCCGCCCACGGCGCCACCGTATTGCTGCTGGGCAAGACCGAAGCGAACCTGACGCAGGTCTATGACGAAATCGAAGCGGCAGGCCACCCTCAGCCGGCGGTGATTCCGTTCAACCTCGAAACCGCCCTGCCCCATCAATACGATGAGCTGGCCGCGATGATCGAGGCCGAATTCGGCCACCTCGACGGCTTGCTGCATAACGCTTCGATCATCGGCCCACGCACACCGATCGAGCAGTTGTCCGGTGAAAACTTCATGCGCGTCATGCAGGTCAACGTCAACGCCATGTTCATGCTGACCAGCACCCTGCTGCCGTTGCTCAAGCTGTCGCAGGATGCCTCGGTAGTGTTCACCTCCAGCAGTGTCGGGCGTAAGGGCCGGGCGTACTGGGGCGCCTATGGCGTGTCGAAGTTCGCCACCGAAGGCCTGATGCAAACCCTGGCCGATGAAGTCGATGGTGTGGCGCCAGTGCGTTCCAACAGCATCAACCCGGGCGGTACGCGCACCAGTATGCGCGCGCAAGCTTATCCGGGAGAAAATCCGCTGAACAATCCGACGCCGGAAGAAATCATGCCGGTGTACCTGTACCTGATGGGCCCGGACAGTACCGGCATCAACGGCCAGGCATTCAACGCGCAATAACTGCCATACGTCGCATTTGTTGCCGCGGCAGATTCCTGTCGCGGCATGCATTTGCCGCTGGCGACCGTCACATTTCAGTCAAATTTCCAGCGCACACCTCGCACCCCAATATCCAAACCATTGATTCCAAACGGTTTAAATAAAACCGAACCGAATGGCACGACTTTCGCTCTAATTTTCCTCAAAGCAAGCCACGTGAAGGCAATGGGGCGAGGCCGATTTCGATAGCTGACTAATCGTCATCCGGCAGACTAAACTTACGCCAAACGTCCTACGGGACTGATGGATCAGTATGACGCGCAGCCCATAGCCGCTCTCACCCAGCCTGTAAGACAGACTTACTGCTAAGGGTTCACGCCATATGAAATCACCCTCCCAGACCAATGCAATTGACTTTGACAGTGCCAAATTGCAACGCCTGGGCTTTGGTCAATTGCCTCCCTTGTTGGAGCGACCGGCCAGTCTGGCGCAATTGCGCCAGCAAATGAGCCTGCAACTGCAAACCAGCCTCGAACCGCAACGCATCCTCGGTCTGTTTTTCCGCGAAGTTCAGCGCCTCGTGCCATTGGACGCGCTGAGCTACGTGCACCAAGGCAGCGATTTGCGCCTGGAGTTCGGCAGCCGCGGCCATCACTCGGTCAGCTACAGCCTGAGCCACGAAGGCGAGCACATGGGCGAACTGGTGTTCCGCCGCAATCAGCGCTTCAACGACAAGGAACAAGGCCAGCTGGAGTCGCTGCTGTCATCCTTGCTGTACCCGATGCGCAACGCCCTGCTTTACCGTGAGGCGACCCAGAGCGCTCTGCGCGATCCGCTGACCGGCGCCGGCAACCGCATCGCCATGGAGCAGACCCTGCAACGGGAAATCGAAATGTCCCGTCGCCACCTGCAACCGTTGTCGCTGTTGATGCTCGATATCGACCACTTCAAACGGGTCAATGACAGCCATGGTCACAGTGCCGGCGATGACGTGCTTAAAGCCATCGCCGCGACGATCAAGGCACAATTGCGCAACGTCGACATGGTGTTCCGTTACGGCGGGGAAGAGTTTCTGATTCTGCTGTCCAACACCAGCCGCGAAGCGGCGGCAATGGTCGGCGAACGGCTGCGTTATGCGACACAGGCGGCTGAGTACTACGCCGATGGCCAGTTGATCGAGCTGACCGTGAGCCTGGGATGCTCGACGTTACTGCCCGGCGAATCGGCCGACAGCTTGCTGCGCCGCGCTGACAGTGCGCTGTACGTGGCCAAGCGCGAAGGGCGTAATCGCTTGGCCATGGCGGGCTGAGCTGTTCAACCAACACAAAACAGTGTGGGAGCGAGCCTGCGCGCGAAAGCGGTGATTCAGTCAAAGCAATGCTGACTGACATGACCCCTTCGCGAGCAGGCTCGCTCCCACATTAGTTTCATGTAGCCGAAATCAGCTCTCGACTACCGCCCTGCGCTCTCGGTTGACCAACAAGCGTTCCGACGTCTCCAGTTGCATGCAGCGCTCCAGAAACAGGTACATGTAGTCGTAGCTCTTGCACACCGCCTGACGCAGTTCGGCCTGCAAGGCCTTGCTCGGGTTCATCCCCGCCAGCGTGCAGATGATTTCCAACGCCTCCCAGGGATGAGCATCGTCGTACTGGGCATGCATCTTCAGCCACTTCATGGCCCGTTTGCGATCCTCTTCGGGAAACGCTGCGGCATATACGCCGGTGGAGCAGACCAGCGCCGACCACTCCCCGGTCGCGCCTTCAATCGCATAGTTGGTCGCGGCGATGGCCACAATCAGCGAATCAGCCGAACTGGTGTGCCAGCACCAATGACTCAAGGCATGCAGTTCGGGCGGCACATGCTGCGCCTGAAGGTCTTCCAGACTGACGCCATGGGCACGACTCCAATGCACCCAGTAATCGGCGTGATTGAGTTCAACACGGATATTGCGCATCAGCCAGCGCCGCGCCATGTCTTCACCCGGATGCCGGGCAAACCTGGTTTTGGTGAGATTCTGCGCCATGTACAACGCAAACTGCTCAACCACCGGCCAGCCACCGATCAGGTACTGACGCATGGTTCTGGCGCTGAGTTTGTTATCACGCATGCGCAGGTAAAGTTCATGTTCGACAACCCGGCGCTTGCTCTCGCTGCAATCCTCGATCAGCTGTTGTGCCCAGCCGGGATAACTTGCAGCTTCCATGAGTGGTCCGGTTCGGTTGAATGTGTCGATCACTGTTCGGCTCCTTTTGATTTGTGATTGTAAGGATCGGCGAGAGACTTCAACGGAACGTGCCAGGCGCTTTGAACAACAGCGGTTGCGGTCTGGCGGGCCGACTTTGCAAACTGTCGCAGGTAAACAACTGTGGGCGTTCTATAACATAACCCTGAGCGTAATCCACACCGATTTCAAGCAATGCCTGCTCGATCTGGGTTGTTTCAACAAACTCGGCAATTGTCTGCTTACCCATGACATGCCCGATATGATTGATCACTTCGACCATTGCGCGGTTAATCGGGTCGTCCAGCATATCCTTTACGAAACTCCCGTCGATCTTCAGGAAGTCTACAGGCAAATGTTTCAGATAAGCGAATGAAGACATTCCGGCGCAAAAATCATCTAACGAAAAGTAGCAACCTAAGCCTTTGAGTTCATTAATAAATCTTATTGCACTGCCCAGATTTGCAATTGCACTGGTTTCTGTAATTTCAAAACAAATCATTTCAGGCGGTATTGCATAGTTAACAAACTGCTCTCGCAGAAAGTGCAAAAACGCGTCATCTCCTATAGTAATGCCTGACAGATTAATCGCACACATTGCTAAAGGCTCTTCATGTTCTTGTGCAATACATTGAGCAATAACCTTGAATACGTTCTGAACTACCCAACGGTCCAGTTGACTCATCAAACCGTAGCGCTCGGCAGCGGGAATGAAACTGTCCGGCAAGATCATCCGCCCGGCTTCATCATGCAGACGCAGCAGAATCTCAATGTGCCCACCCTTGTTGTCGCCCGGCTTGAGGGGGGCGATTTCCTGGGCGTACAGACAAAAGCGATTTTCTTCCAGTGCCATGTGCAGCCGTTGCACCCAAGCCATTTCGCCAAAGCGCAGCGACAGCTCGGAATCGTCGGCGTGGTAGACCTGCACCCGGTTGCGGCCCTTCTCCTTGGCCATGTAACAGGCCATATCGGCCGCGCGCAGTGAGGCTTCGAGGGTCGTCGGGGTCTGCGCGATATGCACCAGGCCAATGCTCACCGTGGTCAGGAACGGCCGCCCTTTCCAGACAAAATGCAGGTTCTGCACCGTCTGGCGTAGCGCCTCGGCAATCTTCTCGGCCGCGTCTGGCGCGCAGTTCTCCAGCAAAATGCCGAACTCATCACCGCCCAGGCGCGCCAGCGTGTCGCCTTCGCGCAGCCCCGACTGCAACAGCGTACAAATGTGCCTTAACAGTTCATCGCCGGCGGCGTGACCACAGGTGTCGTTGACCAGTTTGAATTGATCGAGGTCGAGGAACATCAGCGCATGCCGCCCGGAATGGCGCGTGAGGTTATGCAGTGCCTGCTCCAGCCGATATTCGAACTCGCGACGGTTGGCCAACCCGGTCAGCGCATCATGGGTCGCCTGCCACGACAGGTTGGCGATGTATTGCCGCTCCTGAGTCATGTCGTGCAGCACCAGCACCGTGCCGCTGACCTTGCCGGCATTGCGGATCGGTGCGCCGACCAGCGTCACTGACAACGTCGTGCCATCCAGGCGCTGGATCAGTTTCGAATGCTCGCTGCCGCCACTGAGCTGGCCACTGAGAATGTGCTCGATCAGGGTCAGCCCCTCGGCCTGGGCGTTGTCGTCGAGCAAATTGAACAACGCTGCCAGCGGCAATCCCGCCGCCTGCTCGGCCTTCCAGTGGGTCATGGCTTCGGCGGCCGGGTTCATGTAATCGATGGCACCACTGACATCAGTGGTGATGACGCCATCACCGATCGAATGCAAGGTGACGTGCGCCCGATCCTTCTCAAGTTGCAGCGCCTCGGCAAAGGCGTGACGCTGCTTGAGCAGTTTGTGCGTGCGCCACAGGGCCAGCACGATCAGCCCCAGTGCCGTGGCCAGATTGGTTAACAGCAGCAGCCGCAGAATCATCCGCGAGCCTTCGCCCAAGGCATCGCTGAAAGCTTTCGCCGCAGGAGTCACGGCATCGTTGATGGCGAAAATCCGCGCCTTCCAGCGCTGGATATCGGCGCTGCTGGCCGTGCTATCTGAAATGCTGCGGTGCATCTCCTGCGCCACGTCATCCAGTTCGACCAGATAGGCATCGCCGACCGTCCAGCGGTCAATGGCAGTTTCCAGATAACTGAAATGACGGAAGTTGAGGTACAGCCAGATCAGGCTGGACACGTCGTCCGGGTGGTTGCCACCCTTGAGAATACCTTCGCGTGCTGCGGCCAGATCCGGCGGTTGATGATCCAGCGCCAGACGCAACTGATGCCCGCCTTGCGGCACGGCAATCGCGTTGCGGTATTTGAGGAAGATCGCCTCGTCACGGCTGTCGGCGTATAGATTGAGGTAATAGATCGCGTCTTTCTGGCCCTTGGACCAGAGACTTTCGCCAGCGACATAACCGCGAACGGCCGAGAGCACGTAAAGACTCACGCCACCCAGTAACGCTTGAAACAACACGACGGCAATAAATGGCCAGACGATGCCCAACAACCGTGGCGTTCCGAGAGTCCGCTTTTGCTTCATGAGATCCCTTGCGCAAGCACTGCCAGATGAACACCGGAAAATCCCGCTCCTGACAGCTCAGCCTAGGCTAGTTTTCGACAAGTCAAAGGGACAGCTCTGCCGTCCTCTAGGCCGATTGTGCAAATGGCTGTGCTGCTTGCGCGTTCCGGTTGAATTTACTCAATGCAATTCAAGCACTAAGCACAGAAACCGGAACGAAACTCAAGGGCGCTGGATCTGCTGCAGGTGACCATAGAGCTTGGCATACAGACCGCCATCGGCGATCAGCTGCTGGTGATCGCCGTCTTCAGCGACCTGACCACCATCGAACACCAGCACGCGATCAGCCTGTTTCACCGCCGACAGTCGGTGGGCAATGATCAGCGTGGTGCGGCCATTGAGGAAGCGCGCCATGGCCTGATGGAGGTTGTACTCGGTGGCGGCGTCGAGGGCAGACGTGGCTTCGTCGAGGATGACTACTTTCGGCTCGGCGAGGATCATCCGCGCGATGGCCAGCCGTTGGCGCTGCCCGCCCGACAGACGCACGCCGGAGCGACCGACAATACTGTCGAGGCCATTGGGCAAAGCGCGGATGGTCGCGTCCAGCTGAGCGATTTCCAGCGCCTGCCAGCAGGCTTCGTCACTGCGGGTGCGGCCCATGGTCAGGTTGGCGCGCACGGTGTCGTTGAACAGCGCCGGGTGCTGTAACACCACCGCGACATTTTCGCGAACCGTTTCCAGGCCGATGTCCTGCTGGGTCGAACCGCCGAACCGGATGGTGCCGGCCAGCGGTGTATAAAGCCCGAGCAACAACTGCACGAGGGTACTTTTACCGCCGCCACTGGCACCGACAATCGCGACTTTCTCACCGGGAGCAATCGACAGATTCAACTGATCCAGCACCAGCTCATCGCCGTAGCCGAAGCTCAGGCCTTGCACCTGAATGCCGACGGTGTCGCGGCCCTTGAACGGATCGACGCCACCGGGATATTGCGGCTCATCGGCGCGCGCCAACAACTCGTTGATCCGCGCCAGCGCCCCGCCCGCCGCGTAATAGGCGTATTGCAGATTGAGCAGTTGTTCGACCGGGCCGATCATGAACCACAGGTAACTGAACACCGCGAGCATCTGGCCGATCGACAGGTCGGAGAACAACACCGTGAGCATCGCCGCCGCGCGGAAAATGTCGATGCCGAACTGAAACAACAAGCCACTGGCGCGGTTGGAAGCGTCGGTTTTCCACTGCGAATTGACCGCGTAGTTGCGCACCTCCTGCGCGCGCAGGCCGAGCCGACCGAGAAAGAAGCCCTGGCGGTTGCCGGCACGGATTTCCTGAATCGCATCGAGGGTTTCACTCAACGCCTGGGTGAAGCGCGAGGTGCTGTCGTTCTCGAGTTTCTTCAGGTGTTTGACGCGTTTGCCCAACTGCACCGTGGCGTAGATCACCAACGGATTGAACAACAGAATCAACAGCGCCAGTTTCCAGTGCATCCACATCAGGATGCTCGCGGTGCCGACCAGCGTCAGCATCGCCACCAGGAAGCGGCTGAGGGTTTCGCCAACAAATTTGTCGAGGGTGTCCAGGTCGGTGACCAGGTGCGTGGTCACGGTGCCGCTGCCGAGGCTTTCGTATTCGCCGAGGGAAATCCGCTTCAGGCGTTCGATCAGGCGCACGCGAATGCGATAAACGATGTCTTTGGCCAGCCGTGCGAACAGCCGCGACTGCAACACGCCGAAGCACAGCGAGCCGCAACGCAGGGTCAGCGTCACTACCAGCATCAAGCCGATGTAACCCGCCGCTTGCTGCCACATACCGGGCAGCACGTGATTCATGACTTTCAGCGCAGCGTCGCCATGGCCGAGCAGCACTTCGTCCACCAGCAGCGGCAGCAGCAACGGAATCGGCACGCTGCACAGCGTCGCCAGCACGGCGACACCGTTAGCGATCCACAGGGATTTTTTGTGCCTCAATGCCAGTCGCCGGACTTCTGCCCAGCTCAGCCGGTCGACACGCTTTACGGCTGGCGTGTCATCGGCCCGATCAGACACAGGCCGCGCGTTCCAGCCAGCGGCCGAGCAATGGCGACAGCTCGCTGAGCGGTTGATAGCCGTTGGTCAGCAGCGCCAGTTGACCGTTGCGCTCGGCGAGCAGGGTCGGGAAACCGGCGATGCCCAGATCCTGCACCCAACTGAAATCGGCCTGAGTCGCTTTGTGCTGGTCGGCATGATCGAACAAGGCAGCGAATTCGATACGCGGTACACCGGCCTTTTCTGCCAGCTCGACCAGCACGCTGGCCTGGGTAACGTCGCGACCTTCAGCATAAAACGCCTGCTGGATCAGTCCGACCAATCTCCACGCGCAATCCGGCGCCAGACTGCGCGCAGTAACGATCGCCCGGCAGGCAGGCTCAGTGTCGTAGACAAAGCCGTCGGGCAACGCACCGTCAAACTTGAACGGCTGGCCGGTGGCTTCAGTGACCGCTTGCCAATGCTCGATAATGTAGCGACGCGTGGTCGGCTCCAGCGCCGAGCCACTGCCGGTGCGCAAACCGCCAACCACCAGATGCAACTCCACACCGGCTGCTTGCGCCTGCTCGACCAATGCCTTGGCCACCGGAGCAAACCCCCAGCACCACGAACACATCGGATCCATCACATAGAGCAGGCGCGCAGACATGGTTAAGCCTCGGTGGATGCTTGCTTGTAGTTGTAGCCGATCGGGTGCGGCTGGTTGCGCGCCTTGGCCAGTTCGATCTGCTTCTGCCGATCGATCGCGCTGCGGCGAGTTTTCTCGCTGAGTTTGTCCCAGCAATGTGGGCAGCTGATACCGGCCACATAGTGCTCGGACGCACGATCTTCAACACTGACCGGCGTGCGGCAGGCATGACATTGATCGTAGTCGCCTTCGCTGAGGTCGTGACGCACGGTCACGCGGTTGTCGAACACAAAGCAGTCGCCCTGCCACTTGGTTTCTTCCTGCGGCACCTCTTCAAGGTACTTCAGGATGCCACCCTTGAGGTGGTAAACCTCTTCGTAGCCTTCGCCGAGCATGTAGCTCGAGGCTTTCTCGCAGCGAATGCCACCGGTGCAGAACATCGCAACTTTCTTGTGCACGGCCGGGTTGAAGTGTTCTTTGATGTAGTCGGGAAATTCGCGAAAACTGGTGGTTTTCGGATCGATGGCGCCTTCAAAGGTGCCGATCGACACTTCGTAATCGTTACGTGTATCGATCAACAGCACTTCCGGGTCGCTGATCAACGCGTTCCAGTCTTGCGGATCAACGTAGGTGCCGACCTTCTTGTTCGGGTCGACGCCTTCGACACCGAGGGTGACGATCTCTTTCTTCAGTTTGACCTTGGTGCGATAGAACGGCTGCTCGTCGCAGTACGACTCTTTGTGATCAATGTCGATCATGCGTGGGTCGTTCTTCAGCCAGGCGAGCAGGCCGTCGATGCCTTCGCGGCTGCCGGAGACCGTGCCGTTGATACCTTCTTCGGCGATCAGCAGCGTGCCTTTGATCTGGTTGTCGACCATCGCTTGCAGCAGGGGCTCGCGCAGGTTGACGTAATCTTCGAGGGTGACGAACTTATACAGTGCCGCCACGACAATCGGTTGTGTCATGGGTATTTCTCCAGGTGGCTACCCTCGCAAAGGGTGAACCGGATTCAAAAAAAAACGCGCCGGGTGAGCGGCGCGTTGCGGATTCTAGCAAAAAACCGAAGCTTAATGCTTGCTGCCGCCAGCACAGGTCGGCGATGCCGGAGCGGCGCCGATCTCTGCCCATTCCTGCGGGGTGTAGGTGTGCAGCGCCAACGCATGGAACTCGCCCATCAGCTCGCCAAGCGTGCCGTAGACTTTCTGGTGGCGCTTGACCCGGTTCAGGCCGTCGAACTGCGCGCTGACCACCACGGCCTTGAAGTGCGTCTGTAACCCGCGACTGTGCATGTGGCTTTCATCCAGCACTTGCAGGTGCTCAGGCTGAAGCAGGGCCAGCGTCGATTCGATGCGTTGTTGCATTGTCATCACGAACTCCGCTTACTTCTTCTTGGCCGCAGGCGCTGCCGGGGTCAGCTCTTTGGTCATGTCGTCGAGCAGCTTGTTGACGACCGGTACGGCGCTTTCCAGTTTGGCCTGGGTCATCTGGGCCGATTGCTGAGTCAGCTGCGGCATTTTTTCCAGGACTTTCTTGCCCAGTGGCGACTGGTAGAACGCGACCAGGTCTTTCAGCTCGGATTCGCTGAAGTTGCTGGTGTAGAGCTTGACCATGTCAGGCTTGAGCTTGTTCCAGCCGATGGCCTGGTCGAGCGCGGCGTTGGCCTTGGCCTGGTAGGTTTCCAGTACGGCTTTCTTGGCTTCCGGGGCTTTGGTCTGTTCGAAACGCTGAGCGAACATTTGCTGCACTTGCATGTACACCGGAGTGCCCAGCTTGTCAGCGTGCGCCAGGGTCAGGAAAGCTTCAGCACTGGCGTTGTGGCTGGCGGTATCGGCAAGCACCTGGCCGCTGGCGCAAACCAGTGCAACCGCGGTGCAGATGGCACGAAGACGAGTCATCGAGTTTCCTTTTCAGCTAGGCGAGGTAAAACCCCAAGGGCGACCATTCTGCGCCTAAAAAACCTCGTCGCTCAACCCCCGAGCCTTGCCGCGCTTGATTGGCGGGGTTTTACCGGTCAACAATCGGATCGAGGGAACCACCTGGGCCCGACCGGGCCTAAACTGCGCAAACAGACCAACAGGAGTGTGCACGATGAGCCGTATCGAAACCGACAGCCTGGGCCAGATCGAAGTCCCGGACGACGCCTACTGGGGTGCTCAGACGCAACGCTCGCTGATCAACTTCGCCATTGGTCAGGAACGCATGCCGCTGCCGGTATTGCACGCCCTGGCCCTGATCAAGAAAGCCGCGGCCCGGGTCAACGACCGCAACGGCGACCTGCCCGCCGACATCGCCCGCCTGATCGAACAGGCCGCTGACGAAGTGCTCGACGGCCAGCACGACGACCAGTTTCCACTGGTGGTCTGGCAGACCGGTAGCGGCACGCAGAGCAACATGAACGTCAACGAAGTGATCGCCGGTCGCGCCAACGAACTGGCCGGCAACCCGCGCGGCGGCAAGACGCCGGTGCACCCCAACGATCACGTCAACCGCTCGCAAAGCTCCAACGACTGCTTCCCTACCGCCATGAGCATCGCCACCGCGCAAGCGGTGCAGGAACAACTGCTGCCGGCGATTGCCGAGTTGTCCGGCGGCCTCGCCGAACTGGCCGCGCGGCACATGAAACTGGTGAAGACCGGACGTACGCACATGATGGATGCGACGCCGATCACCTTCGGTCAGGAGTTGTCCGGGTTCATCGCGCAGCTGGATTACGCCGAACGCGCAATCCGCGCGGCACTGCCGGCGGTGTGTGAACTGGCCCAGGGTGGCACCGCGGTCGGTACCGGGCTGAATTCGCCACACGGTTTTGGTGAGGCGATTGCCGCCGAACTGGCGGCGCTCTCAGGCCTGCCCTTCGTCACTGCACCGAACAAGTTTGCCGCCCTCGCCGGCCACGAACCGCTGACCAGCCTCTCCGGCGCGCTGAAAACCCTCGCCGTGGCGCTGATGAAAATCGCCAATGACCTGCGTCTGCTTGGCTCCGGGCCACGCGCAGGGTTTGCCGAAGTGCGGCTGCCGGCGAACGAGCCGGGCAGTTCAATCATGCCCGGCAAGGTCAACCCGACCCAATGCGAAGCGCTGTCGATGCTCGCCTGTCAGGTGCTGGGCAATGACGTGACCATCGGCATTGCCGCCAGTCAGGGTCACTTGCAGTTGAACGTGTTCAAACCGGTGATCATCCACAACCTGCTGCAATCGATTCGCTTGCTGGCCGACGGTTGCAGCAACTTCCAGCAGCACTGCATTGCCGGGCTGGAGCCGGATGCCGAAGTCATGGCACGACATCTGGAGCGTGGGCTGATGCTGGTGACCGCACTGAATCCGCATATCGGTTATGACAAATCGGCGGAGATCGCCAAGAAGGCCTACAGCGAAGGGCTGACCTTGCGTGAGGCGGCGTTGGCGCTGGGGTATCTCACCGATGAAGAGTTTGATGCGTGGGTGCGGCCGGAGAATATGATCGAGGCTGGCGCCAAGGGCTGAGATTTGTAGCGTTTCTTAGTAAGTCATCGCGAGCAGGCTCACTCCTACATTTGGCTCACTCCTACATTTGGAACACTACATTTGGAACGCATTCCCCCTGTAGGAGTGAGCCTGCTCGCGAATGGCAGCGGCGCGGTTTAACTGGCGGCCATCTTCATCCGCCGCGCCTTCAAACCGGCGATCAACGACGGCCCCAACGCCACCAGCGCCGAACCCAACACCACCAGCACCGCCCCGCCATAGCCGAGCGCATTGATCTGCTCGGCATGTACGTACTCGGGCCAGATCCCGGCCGCAATCGCCACCGCACCAAACGTTACCAATGGCGTAATCGCCAACGTCGCACTGACCCGCGACGCCTCCCAATGCGCCAACGCTTCAGCGAACGCGCCATAGGCAATCAGCGTGTTCATGCAGCACGCCAGCAGCAGCCAACCCTGCAAGGGATTCAGGTTCAGCGCCTCAAGCGGGTGCACCCACGGTGTCAGCAACAGCGCGCAGAACAGGTAGATCACCATCATCACCTGCAACGAATTCCACACCGTCAGCAATTGCTTCTGGCCCAGCGCGTAGAAGGTCCACACCGTCGACGCCAACAGCACCAGCAAAACCCCAGCGGTGTAATCCGACAGTGAGGTCAGCAGTTCGGCCAGCCGCTGATTGAAGAACAGCACAAAACCGATCAACAACACCGCCAGACCAATCCCCTGGCCAATACTGAAGCGTTCCTTGAACACAAACAGGCTGGCGATCAGCAACATGATCGGGCCCATCTGCACCACCAGTTGCGCGGTACCGGGGCTGAGCAGATTGAGGCCCATCAGGTACAGCACATAGTTGCCAACCAGCCCGAGCACCGCCATCAACACCAGCCAGCCACCCTTGGGCCCGAGCACTTTGCGGCTGGGCAGGCGTTTTACCGCCGCCAGATAGATGAACAGACAGCCGCCGGACACCAGCAGGCGAAACCAGGTCACCGTCACCGGGTCCATCACCAGTAATACCTGTTTGAGTTTGATCGGCAGGATACCCCACAAAAACGCAGTCAGCAGTGCCAGGAACAAGCCGTAGACCCAGCGACCGGATGATATGTGCATGGAAACCCCAAAGCCTGCTGACAAGTGCGCTCATTCTAGGCGTGCCACCGGGCGCGACACAGGGACAGTTGCGGTCAGGGCGCGAATGAAACTGTGCAGGTCGCAGCAGTAAATTGACGCGCCGCCGTTGATCGGCTGAGCGGGCGCGCCAAGTGCTTCAGGCATAAGCTCATTGGATCCCTTTCAGCACATCAGCCGAGGAGACCGATCATGTTAGGAATGCGCGCGCAGGACAGCGCCCCCGCCATGCGCTTTCGCAGCGAGCGGTTGTGCCGGGTCAATGGCGAACTTTTTTTCAGCACTCGGGAAAATACCCTTGAGGGGCCGTTTGAGAGTGCCAAGAAGGCTGAGCTGGAGATAAAAGCCTATATCGCGCGGATGCAGCTGCAGGATTCCAACCGCTAAGTGGTGGTGATCCAATCGCTGGCAAGCCAGCTCCCACAGAATTGGTGGCGTACACAGATTTTGCGAACGCTCCGAAACCTGTAGGAGCTGGCTTGCCAGCGATAGCAATGGAACAGACAACAAAAATGTTCTGGCTTAACGCACCGCCTCAAACAACCCCGTCGCACCCATCCCGCCGCCCACGCACATGGTCACGATGCCGTAACGCAAATTCCGCCGCTGCAACTCACGCACCAGATGCCCGACCTGCCGCGATCCGGTCATGCCAAACGGGTGACCAATGGAAATCGAGCCGCCATTGACGTTGTACTTGTCGTTATCGATCTCCAGCCGATCACGGCTGTACAGGCACTGCGAAGCGAACGCCTCGTTCAGCTCCCACAGATCGATTTCCGCCACTTGCAGGCCCTTGGCCTTGAGCAGTTTCGGCACCGAGAACACCGGGCCAATGCCCATCTCGTCCGGCTCGCAGCCGGCCACGGTGAAGCCACGGAAAAACGCTTTCGGCTTGAGGCCCAGCTGCAACGCTTTCTCAAGGCTCATCACCAGCGTCATCGACGCACCGTCAGACAGTTGCGACGAGTTGCCCGCCGTCACCGAACCGTCCTCGGCGAATACCGGTTTCAGTCCAGCGAGGCTTTCATAGGTGGTGTCCGGACGGTTGCAGTCGTCGCGGTCGACCACGCCATCGAGAATCTGCACCTCACCGGTGTTCTTGTCCTCGACACGATACTTGACCGCCATCGGCACGATTTCATCGTTGAACAGCCCTGCGGCCTGAGCTGCCGCAGTGCGAACCTGACTTTGCAGCGAATATCGATCCTGCGCTTCACGACTGACGCCATAACGTCGCGCGACCACTTCGGCGGTCTGGCCCATCGTGTAATAGATGCCCGGCGACTGTTGCTTGAGCAGCGGGTTGATCAAGTGATCAGTGTTGACGCTTTTCATGGTCAGGCTGATCGACTCGACGCCGCCGGCAACGATGATGTCGCTGCAACCCGAGGCAATCTGGTTGGCGGCAATGGCGATAGCCTGCAAGCCCGATGAACAGAAACGGTTGAGGGTCATGCCGGCGGTGCCGGTACCCAACCGCGACAGCACCGCGACATTACGGCCGATGTTGTAACCCTGCGCACCTTCGTTGGAGCCGGCACCAACGATGCAATCCTCGACGCTCGCCGGGTCGATATCGTTGCGCTCAAGCAGGGCGTTGACGCAATGAGCCGCCATGTCATCGGGACGGGTCTGGTTGAACTTGCCGCGAAAGGATTTGGCCAGGCCAGTCCGCACGCTGTCGACGATCACCACTTCACGCATGGCATACCTCATTGTTGTGGTCAGTTGAGAGTGGACCGAGCATAAGTCCACTGCATCAACGACCGCGACAATCATTCACCCCGCGTATGCGCGTCTATCGGCTCAATCCTTGTGTTTCTTTGCGCGCTTGTCGGATTTCTCGAAGGCGTCTTCCAGCGCGCGGTTGATCGTGCGCAACACTTTGACCCTGGCCCAGCGTTTGTCATTGGCTTCGACCAGCGTCCATGGCGAGATCTCCGAACTGGTGCGGTCGACCATATCGCCCACGGCGGCCCGGTAGGCGTCCCATTTGTCGCGATTGCGCCAGTCGTCTTCGGTGATCTTGAAGCGCTTGAACGGGATCTCTTCACGCTCCTGGAAACGCTCCATCTGCGTGTCCTTGTCGATGGCCAGCCAGAACTTCACAACGATCACGCCGGCATCGGCCAGTTGCTCTTCGAAATCGTTGATCTCGCCATAGGCGCGCAGCCAGTCGGCTGGCGTGCAAAAGCCTTCGACCCGCTCGACCAAGACCCGGCCGTACCAGGAGCGGTCGAACACGGTGAACTTGCCGCGCGCCGGAATGTGCCGCCAGAAGCGCCACAAGTAAGGCTGCGCCCGCTCCTCTTCGGTCGGTGCGGCAATCGGCACGATGTTGTACTGGCGCGGATCGAGCGCCGCCGCGACCCGACGGATCGCCCCGCCCTTGCCTGCCGCGTCGTTGCCTTCGAATACCGCGATCAGCGCGTGGCGGCGCATGCGTTTGTCGCGCATCAGCCCGGACAATCGCGCCTGCTCGGTGATCAGTTGTTCTTCGTAGTCTTTCTTCTCCAGGCGCTGGGTCAGGTCGAGGCTGTCGAGCAGGTTCAACTGATCGACCGGCGTACCCAACGGCGCGGCGCTGACATCGTGGGGATGTACGTCCGGACGCTTCAGCGCATTTTGCAAACCCTCGAGGAGAATCTTGCCGACCGCCAGGCTGCGGTAGTTGGCGTCGACGCCTTCGATCACATGCCACGGCGCGTAATCACGGCTGGTACGGCGCAGCACGCGCTCGCCGTACTTGACGAACTTGTCGTAGGTTTCCGACTGCTGCCAGTCCAGCGGGCTGATGCGCCAGCTGTGCAACGGGTCATCGGCCAGCGCCTTGAGCCGCGCTTTCATCTGTTTCTTGGACAAGTGAAACCAGAATTTGAAGATCAGCGCGCCTTCATCGCAGAGCATCTTTTCCAGGCGCTCGGCACCGGCGATCGCCTGATCCAGACGCGGATCCTTGAACAAGCCATGCACCCGCCCCTGGAGCATCTGGCTGTACCAGTTGCCGAAGAAAATCCCCATGCGGCCCTTGGCCGGGAGCATCCGCCAGTAACGCCAGGCCGGTGGCCGGGACAACTCTTCATCGGTCTGTTGATCGAAAGTACGCACTTCGATCAGGCGCGGGTCCATCCACTCGTTGAGCAACTTGACCGTCTCGCCCTTGCCCGCACCTTCGATACCGTTGATCAAGATGATCACCGGAAAACGCTTCTGCTGTTGCAGTTCGAACTGGGCTTCGAGCAAGGCTTCACGCAATGCCGGGACGGCCGCCTCATAGGTGTCTTTGTCGATGGCGTGACCGATTTCAGCGGATTCAAACATGGGACGGCTCCTTCCAGGATTCAGCAAGACTAGCGGATTGGGCACAGCAACGGCGCAGAAATTCCCGCAGGTCGCGGATTGTCCGCGAGTCGTCGGGCGCTAGCCTTGCCATGGATCAAGCAGCGCCTGCGCGATCGGCTAGAATGGCCGCCTTGTCGTTGCCGAGCCTGCCATGAAACCTGTATTGCCCCACGCCCAACTCGACTGGGATGACCAGGGACGCCCGCGTTCGCGGGTGTTCGATGACGTGTATTTTTCCGACAAATCAGGTCTGGAAGAAACCCGTTATGTGTTCCTCGAACAGAATCGCCTGGCCGAGCGTTTTGCCGCACTGCCGGCAACTGGTCGTCTGGTTATTGGTGAAACCGGTTTTGGCACCGGGCTGAATTTTCTCTGCGCCTGGCAGTTGTTCGAGCAACACGCCGTGGCCGGTGCGCGACTGCATTTTGTCAGCGTCGAAAAATACCCGTTGAGCCCCGCCGACCTCAAGCGTGCCTTGGCACTCTGGCCGGAACTCAAACCGTTGGCCGATCAGTTGCTGCGCCATTACGTGGCAATCCATGCCGGCTTTCAGCGCATCACCCTGGCCAACGGCCGCGTGACGCTGACGCTGTTGATCGGCGATGCACTGGAGCAACTGCCGCAGCTCGACGCACAGATCGACGCGTGGTTTCTCGACGGTTTCGCCCCGGCGAAAAACCCCGACATGTGGACCGCCGAACTGTTTGTCGAACTGGCGCGACTGGCAGCGCCCGGTTCGACCATCAGCACCTTCACCAGCACCGGCTGGGTACGGCGTTTGCTCAATGCCGCCGGGTTCAAAATGAAGCGCACGCCGGGCATCGGCCACAAGTGGGAAATCCTCCGTGGCGAATTCCTCGGCTGGCCGGCAGAGGTGACGCCGCCGGCGCCGGAAAAACCCTGGTTTGCTCGCCCTGCGCCGATCACCAGTGACCGTCGAGCTCTGGTGATTGGCGCCGGTCTCGCCGGATGTGCCACGGCGTCCAGCCTGGCCGCACGCGGCTGGCAGGTGACGTTGCTCGAACGCCATGCAGCCGTGGCGCAGGAAGCCTCGGGCAATCCGCAGGGCGTGCTGTACCTGAAGTTGTCCGCCCACGGCACGGCGCTGTCGCAGCTGATCGTCAGCGGTTTCGGTTACACCCGGCGCCTGCTGGAAACCCTGCAACGCGGCACTGACTGGGACGATTGTGGCGTGCTGCAACTGGCGTTCAATACCAAGGAAGCCGAGCGTCACGCGCAGTTGGCTGAAGCCTTCCCGGAAGACCTGTTGCAGTGGCTGGATCAACCCGAGGCGCAGGCCCGTGCCGGAGTCGGAGTAGCCCACGGCGGCTTGTACTATGCCGAAGGGGGTTGGGTGCATCCGCCGGCACTGTGTCAGGCGCAAGCGGCGCAGCCGAACATCGAACTGCTCAGCCATTGCGAAGCGCTGCAACTGCGCAAGGTCGATGATCAATGGCAGGCGCTGGACGGTGAGCGTTTGCTCGCCAGCGCGCCGGTCGTGGTGCTGGCCGGTGCCGCCGAAATCCAACGCTTTGCCCAGAGTGCCGAGTTGCCGCTCAAGCGCATTCGCGGGCAGATCACCCGTCTCGCCGAAACCGCAGCGAGTCAGACACTGGCCACCGTGGTCTGTGCCGAAGGCTACGTCGCTCCTGCCCGCTTGGGCGAACACACCCTCGGCGCCAGTTTCGATTTCAACAGCGATGATCTGACACCGACCACCGCCGAACACCAAGGCAATCTGACGATGCTTGCAGAGATTTCCTCTGACCTTGTCGCACGCCTGAAAATCAGCGAACAGCCTGTCGAAAACCTGCAGGGCCGCGCAGCCTTTCGCTGCACCAGCCCTGACTATTTACCGATGGTCGGTCCCCTCGCCGACCGCAAAGCGTTTCTTGACGCTTATGCGCTGCTGAGCAAGGACGCCCGTCAGATTCCGGACATCGCCTGTCCGTGGCTCGACGGCCTGTACATCAACAGTGGCCACGGCTCGCGAGGACTGATCACCGCGCCGCTGTCGGGCGAGCTGCTGGCTGCCTGGCTGGACGATGAGCCGCTGCCTGTGCCCAGAAGCGTCGCCGAAGCCTGTCATCCCAACCGTTTCGCGTTGCGCAAGCTGATTCGCGGCAAGTAGCACTTATCCGTCAGCCAAGGTGCAGATGCCCAGATCCGCGTCGCGCAACGCATCGGTGGTCAGACGCGTCATCACCTCGTCCATGGCGTTTTGGCGCTCGACCTTGAGGACGCCGGACTGGCTAACGTAATCGACACTGGACATCGTGTCTTTCTTCGCGTCCAAGGCAGTCATGCGCTGGTCATACATATCTCGGACAGAGGAAAACTGATGCGCAAGTGTGCGCTCCAGATAGTCTCTCCAGAATGTCCGCTCACTCATGAACTGCAGCCATTTGGGCGAGAGTTCCGCCGTGGCGACCTGGTTTTTCGCGACGTCCAGATCGGCTGCGGTGACCCCGCCTAATGTGCCAAAAAGCATATTGCGCGGCTGGCCGGGCAATTCCAGTGTCTCGGCCAGACCGATGCGATAGGCGAGGTTTACCTCCAGTGGATCCACCTTCGGGACCTTGGCGGCATGCGCCCGAGCAATTTCATTCAATTGTTCCAACCGGAACAGGCCACGTCCCAGCTCAAGCAACGGCTTGCCACTGGCGATCCGGTTTCCGGCCAGCCGGGTCACCCGATCGACCTCCACGGCGACCTCCAGATAACTGAAGTTCATTGCCGCACTGTCGGTGCAATTGATCGGGGTGGCGGCCAGACTCAGTATCTGATCACACAGCGCTGTATCGGCTTCGGCTGCTTCCAGCACGGCCCAGACTCGCCGCTGCATGTCCTTGTTGACCTTTTCCGAATCGGCGGTATCACCCAGCTCAGCGAGCAGATGGAACAGGCTCTCGGCGCGTGGATCATCCTTGAATGCGTTCCAGATCCGTTCACGCCCGGCCCCCGTCTCAGCCGTTTTATCAGCAAGCCAAAGCGAGCGTGCCTGTTGCTCGTTCATTCGAGCGATGTCGTTTTCCAGATACCCCATACCGATACCGAAATTGTCGCGATAATTCTCCAGGTGCGTTTTGCTCGGATCGGCCAAGGGATTGAGTCCCAGGTCCAGCGCCTGGCTGAAACTTCGCGGTGTCTTGAACAACCAGTCAGGCAGGTTCTTGATCTTGTTGCTGCGCAAGTCCACCCAGTCCAGATACAGCAGATACTCAAGTCCCTTGGGGATTTCCGTGAGGCCGGTGTCTTGCAGTAACAGACGACGCAGATTGAACATCTGTCTGACATCCGGTGTGGCATTCAGCGGATTTTCGTTGAGGTTCAGGTGATGCAGCGAGCGCAAACCGCTGAGTTTGGCCAGCGTATACTCGGTCAGCTGCAGCTTGTTGCCCGCCAGACACAAGCGAGTGATATCGGGCATATGCGACAGCACCTCAGGGAGGCGGGTAATGGCATTGCGATCGAGCTCGAGCGTCTCAAGCTTTTTGAATGACTTGAGGAAGTACGCGACATCATCATCCAGTGCCATGTCATTCATGAACAGTTTCTGGATGTGGTCAAAGCTGATCCCCGGGGGCAGCGTCGGCAGTTTTCCGACCCGCATGCCATCAAAATTCAGGACCCCCACCCATTTCCCGTTTTCATTGGTGACGGAGTAATACCGGCGGAATCCGTTTTCGATCAGCTCGGCCATGGTTTTGCGGCTGTGCCGCACTTCCGCCAGATCCCCTCCGAGTTTGTTCATTGCGCCAGTATCCTCACTCCAGAGGAACAGCGCTTCACGCAAGCTTTGCAGATCCTGGCGCAAGGCATTGACCCGTGTCGCACGAGTCAACTGATCGTCTCCCAGGCCATCGATGAACTCACTGGCCTGCGTTTCACTCAAGCGCGGAAAGAGTTTGCGCACTTTGCGCAGCAATGCCGGTGGATGTTGCACCGCAGGCGGCTGATCACCCTGATTACAGATTGGTTCGACAACCTGCGGCTCAGGCTTGCCATTGACCAGCGTGCGCGCCGTGGCCTCGCGCTCATCCAGTGCAGCGTTGAGCAACTGGCTGCGCAGCTTTGCCGCGCTGGCCTGCTTCGGGTCTGCAAAGCCAATGGCTGTTCGCTGGCGTCGCGGCAGGGCCTTGAGGATGGCTTCGTACAGCGCGTCAGGGCCGAATGCCACTTTTCCCAAGGTTTTGCCGTCGCCGCCAAAAGCCTCATACCCCTCGGCCGACTTCACCAGCGAGCACGTATCGGCGGGGAGCGCCGAGGTGTCGCCAACGGCTTGCAGAATCGGCCCGCTGAGCGTTTTGTCGCGCAGTTCCAGACGCAGTCGGGAATCCCAGCCGCTCAGACGAGGCAACAACTGAATCGCCAGCCTGTCGGTGTCGGCGTTGGCGAGCCTCGGCCAATGAAACCCCGCCAGTGCGCGATCCAGTCGCACTTTGCCAATACCATCGCTGACCTCCTGCCCCAACCGCAGCGGTACTCGACCGGTTTTACGCAGATGCAGGCGCTGCACACTCGACGCGCGCTCGATGAGTGCTTTCGCATAACGCGCCGGGATATCGGGAAAAACACGGCGCAGCTTCAGAACATCATCGACGTCACTTTTATCGTAGCGTTGATACATACGCTCGAAAGCCGCGCGATGATCCGCCTGCAAAACCGCACCGAGTTTCTTTGCCAACGTCGACTCTTCAACACTTTGCGCGACTTTGCCGCCGAGCAAAGTGTCCACCTCTTTCTGATACAGACCATCGACTACGGATTGCAGCAACTGGCCCTGCGCCAGTTGTTTTTCGCTGACCACCACCGCCAGCGATTCGTCGAGCACTTTGGTTTGCGGATAGGTCGCCGTCACTGTGCCTTCTGCGTCGGTCACCTCAATGTAGCGGTCGGTCGGCCAACCGGACATTTTCGGCAAGGCGTGCAATTGCGCTTCAACAGGCTGGCCGGAATGGGTTTCGCCGTTCTGCAGTTCGCGGGTCAATTGCCGCAACTGACGCACGATGCGCGCGCGCTCCACGGTTTCGCGCAGCCGCACAGGCAAACTCAGATTGTCAGTAAAGGCCTGATGCAAGGTTTCTGGCGAGGTGTCGCTGAGTCGCCGCATCATGTCCAGGTCGGTATCCACGAACTCGCTCAATTGCGGATCAATACGTTTGAGCGTGTACGCGGAACTGCCCCACTCTTGCGGTTCTTCAGCAGGCAGCCGCCAGCCACCTTCGACGTGCCGCACAAGCTCCGGCACATAAGCTTGCGTGCGTTCGGCATGTTCCAGGCGCCAGACTTTCGCGGCGGAATCATAAGGTCCGGCGAAGAACCGATGATCGACGCGAGCCATGGTTTTCGCACCGATCTGATAAAACTCCTCGGAACTCGGCGCGACCGTCAATCCCGTCGGCAGGAAATGCTCATAGCGCGAAAGGTCAGGTTTCCACAGGCGCGGCTGGCCAGCGTGATTGATAATGGCGGTGAATTCGCCGAAGAACGCCGGGTGTGACTGCAGCAGTTTCTTACCCAGCGCTCCCAAGGCTTTTTGTCCCCCGGCAAAGGCAACCGTCAGCGCAATGTTTTCCACGACGCTCAACAGATGCGACAGGGCTTTCTGATGATCACCGCGGCGCCAATCCTCGACCCCTTCGTAAACTTCACTGAGCAACTGCCCGACTGCAACGCCCATCATCAATTGCCCGAGCAGCGGCACGACGAACCCCGCCACGGACGCAACGGTCACACCCAACTGAAGAAAATCCAGCAAGCGTTTCCGGCGGACATCCTCATCGATATCAGCGGTCGGCACCGCCAGTTTGCGCGCGTTGAGTTGAAGCTTGCCGACATGGCTTTGCAGCATGAACTCAAAGAGTGGCACGGCGATCGGCAATTGCTTGATGTGGCCCAGATCAGCGCCGTCAGCGAGTGATTTGAAAAAATCGGCCTTGTCGTCTTCATCAATGCTGTTGGCGAAATAATCCTTGTAACTTTTAACCTTCAACTGCTGCGTCAGGTACTGCTTGAACGCGGTAAAACTGCTGTATTCGTACAGTGGTCGCTCGGGCTCACCCGCCATGTACACCAGGCACCACTCATCGGGGTACAACTCCACCGAACGGGCAGAAAACACCACCACACCCCAGACGCAACTGTCGAAAATTTCAATGCCTTGCATGATCAGCGTTCGGTTGCCATAGAGCAGTGTTTGCGCCGACACCACGCCATCGAAGTCGATCAGCTTCTGCAGCATTTGCTGACCAGACAAGGTGATATGGCTTTTAAGAGCTGCCTGGTGCATGTCGAATTGCAACAGCAGCTTTTTCATTTTCGCGATATCAGCGGTCATGGTGCTGGTGGCGATCACCTTGTCATCGCTGTCGCGCAAGCCGAACACCAGCTGGAAATGCTCCTGATAGCGCTTGCCCAAATCCAGCTCTCGGCAAAAAGCGGCAAACGTGGCCGGGGTCAGCCCGGTGACACCGTCTGGGGCACTGTGCACTCGAATAAAACTGCCTTGCGGAAAGCTCTCAGCCGCCTCGTCTTCGCTGAAGTTCTGCATCGCCGCTTGCAACAGCGTCGTTGTAGCGTGCGGGAACGTCTGAATACCGTTCTCGTCGGTAGAGGTCGCAGGGCAACCGCAATCAACGCCCGGCAGACTCAGAAAGTCTTTCTCGACATCAAAAACCACCGACCATTTGCGACTCAAGGCATCGCTCAGTTCACTGATGCAGAACGTCTGCAAGGGCTTCAATGCGAGCAGATCCGCCGCCACGGTCGCCTGAATCTGGTGCAGATCACGGCTTGTCTGATCAAGGGCAGACAAAGCGGCCACCGTCGCTTTCAATAAATGCGCCGGTAGGCTTTCTTGCAGAGTCTGGGCGGTATCGAGATCCTCTGTGGCATCGAGCAATGTGCTGAGGATTGTTTTTTGTGAAAGCTTTGCTTTGGTTGACATCGGCAATAGTCCTTTATTGCGAAGTGGAGGTTTGAACATATCGGAATCGAAGAACAATTAACAATCCAAGACCTGATGTTCCTGCACGCATAAAACCACAACAACCCTCATCAATAACATAGATATCTACCACCACTTTTCCGGCAACTTCAGGGTGCCCCGAGTGCCATCTCCCCTGCAAATACCGCACACACACTCAGACCTTTCCGTGGCGATAGATATGTATATATTTCAATCAAAATACCGCTGACTTCATGGCTCAAGCGATCAAATAAACACGTTATTTTTTTTCGTTTCGACGGCCTAGGATCAAGTCTCTTCTTCAACACGAGATTTCCAACATGATTATCCAGACGCAACAACAAGCAAGCGTTTTGACCCATGAAGCCACGCTGAAAAAACTGCTCAATGTAATGGGCAACCGGGACAAGGCAACCGTCGTTGCCCGATTCATCAGTGACGGATTGCTCAAAGCCGACCCGGTCAGACTTGACGGATTCCGTGCATTGTTCGATGAGGCGCTGCCCTACCAGTACTACATTGATCAATTGCTGGGCAAACTGGAAACGCTGGAGGATCTCTGCAAGCGAAAGCTGCGACAGGCGCTGCAGCAACAGTATGGAGGACGATTCAGTATCAACGACAGCATCAAGCTCAAACCCGCGACAGCCGTGGACGATGGCTCCCACACCTACACCTTGTTGCAGGCAGCGATGCTGAATTTTACGCAACAGGAAGCGGCTGCCGGTTACTTCTCGGACGACAGCGAGACCTTAACCAAAGTCGACGAAGAAGCGCCCGACGGCTCAACGCCT
This sequence comes from Pseudomonas sp. GM24, assembly GCF_000282235.1. Taxonomy (NCBI): domain Bacteria; kingdom Pseudomonadati; phylum Pseudomonadota; class Gammaproteobacteria; order Pseudomonadales; family Pseudomonadaceae; genus Pseudomonas; species Pseudomonas sp. GM24. Next base: position 27,924 of record NZ_AKJR01000127.1, read on the forward strand.
ACTCAGATAACCGCACAAGCGTTTGCGCTGTTGAGTCGCCAGCTTGATCTCGGGGGCGAATACAAGAAACACATATCCAGAACGTTCAGAGTCTCAAGTCTCGAATTGATCAGCCTGCGAATGCATAAAACAAACATGAAGCTCGCCGCCTTCGGAAAATATTTCAGCAAACCGAACTTCCCTCTTTCTCGGCTTGTCACCCTGTTGAACCTCGCCAAAGGCAACGAAGACATTGTTTATGGTGACCTGTTCAACAACTCCAGAATCAAGCTGTATTCGATACAACTATTTGGCAAATACATGACAGATGCCGTATTGATAACCTGTCGCCAGACCGATCAATCGACGAAAGACAGCTACTACGTTTACATTCCCAATGATGCTGGCGACAGCTTTTACCAGGACGACAGTGAAGACCAGTGCAGGTATCGCCTGGCCGTCAACTTCGTTGCAAGTAAAGAACTGCAAGAACTGTTCATTTCGCAATTGACCCACCGCGAACAAAGTGACTTCCGGACATTGAATCTGGAAAGCCTTTCGTTCCTGGAAGACATCGCGTTCATCCCGCTGGAGACAGGCCTGTACAAACATCTTTTCGATCGCCATCTCGATAAGTTGACAGCAGATGCCGGGGAACTCGCGGTGGCGGTTGCCAATGTCAACGAGGCCGCCTACGCCAATCGCCGGGAGAATCAGGCGTCACTTATAAGCGCAGCCCATCTCAACAGCCCGAACGAGGACTTCAACAGGCGCTTGCGTATTTATGCCACGGATGAATTGCTGGCCCTCGTTTTCGCCAGCCTCGATCGTTGGACCGCCATCGAAAAACACGATGCGCTGTCTCGACTGGTGGATCTGAAAAAACGCCTGACCACAACAGACTCCGCGAAGCCCGGTGCCCCCATAAACAGCGAAATGGCGGACGACTACTTCGGGCAGTTTGAGGTGCAGAAACATTTGCGCGAACAACCGGGCACTCTGCTGCACAAGCTGGAACCTGTTGCCTTATAACTTATCGTTCTAAAACTCCACTTACCGGGGCGGGTCAGTTTCTGAGTACCCGCTCTTCTGGCGAGGTACGGCTTGACCCCTCCCCAACGGAAAAACCGGTAAGGACTTTATGTGCGGATTAGCTGGCGAGTTACGCTTTGATCAACAACCTGCAGACCTTGCAGCGATCGAGAGAATCACCCATCACCTGGCCCCTCGCGGCCCCGACGCGTGGGGCTTCCATGCCCAAGGGCCGATTGCCCTGGGCCACCGTCGCCTGAAAATCATGGACCTGTCGGACGGCTCGGCGCAGCCGATGATCGACAGTCAACTTGGCCTTTCCCTGGCCTTCAACGGTGCGATCTACAACTTCCCCGAGCTGCGCGCCGAACTCGAAGCGCTGGGTTACGCGTTCTATTCCGGTGGCGACACCGAAGTGTTGCTCAAGGGCTACCACGCGTGGGGCGAAGCGCTGCTGCCCAAGCTCAACGGGATGTTCGCCTTCGCCATTTGGGAACGCGACGCCAAACGCCTGTTCATCGCCCGCGACCGTCTCGGCGTGAAACCGTTGTACCTGTCGCGCACCGGCCAACGCCTGCGCTTTGCATCGGCCTTGCCGGCGTTGCTCAAGGGCGGCGACATCAACCCGATTCTCGATCCGGTGGCGCTCAATCACTATCTGAATTTCCATGCCGTGGTCCCGGCGCCGCGCACCTTGCTGGCCGGCATCGAAAAGCTGCCGCCTGCGACCTGGATGCGCGTTGAAGCCGACGGCAGCACCGAGCAGAAAAACTGGTGGACCCTGCCCTACGGCCCACACGACGACGAGAAAAGTCTGACGCTGGAAGACTGGGTCGACCGCGTCCTCGACAGCACCCGCGAAGCGGTGGCGATTCGTCAACGTGCCGCTGTGGATGTCGGTGTGCTGCTGTCCGGCGGTGTCGACTCGAGCATGCTCGTCGGCCTGTTGCGTGAAGTCGGCGTCGAGAACCTCTCGACGTTCTCCATCGGTTTCCAGGATGCCGGCGGCGAACGCGGTGACGAGTTTCAGTATTCCGATCTGATTGCCAAGCACTACGGCACTCAGCATCACCAATTGCGCATCGACGAGAAAGAAATCATCGAGCAATTGCCCGCCGCGTTCCGCGCGATGAGCGAACCGATGGTCAGTCATGACTGCATTGCGTTCTATCTGCTGTCGCGTGAAGTGGCCAAGCACTGCAAGGTTGTGCAGAGCGGCCAAGGCGCAGACGAATTGTTCGCCGGTTATCACTGGTACCCGCAAGTCGACGGCGCTGCCGATCCTTACGCGGCTTATCGCAACGCGTTTTTCGACCGCAGCTACGACGACTACGCCGCCACCGTGCAACCGCAGTGGCTGACTGCGCATGACGCGGCCGGTGACTTCGTCAAAGAGCATTTCGCCCAGCCCGGCGCCGAGGCGGCGGTGGACAAAGCCCTGCGTCTGGACAGCACGGTGATGCTGGTCGACGATCCGGTCAAACGCGTCGACAACATGACCATGGCCTGGGGCCTGGAAGCGCGTACGCCGTTTCTCGACTACCGACTGGTCGAACTCTCGGCCCGCGTACCCGGCAAATTCAAGCTGCCCGATGGCGGCAAACAAGTGCTGAAAGAAGCTGCTCGCCGAGTGATTCCGAGCGAAGTGATCGACCGTAAAAAAGGCTATTTCCCGGTGCCCGGCCTCAAGCACTTGCAGGGCGATACGCTGAACTGGGTGCGCGAACTGCTGCTTGATCCGAGTCAGGATCGCGGCCTGTTCAACCCGGCCATGCTCGACAAATTGCTGACCGATCCGCAAGGCCAACTGACGCCGTTACGCGGTTCGAAGCTGTGGCAACTGGCGGCCCTGAACCTGTGGCTCAGTGAACAAGGAATCTGATTGATGAAACCCCACGCCACGGCCATCAACCAACGGCTGCTACGCGGTCAGACTCCGTCCTATGAACGCTTGCAGGCGCGCCTGGCCGAAGACGGCAGCACGCTGGCCGCCGAGCCGATTGCGCTGCATTGCGGCTGGGGCCGGTTGCTGATCGGCCATACCTTTCCCGACCCGGCATCACTGGCGCAGGAACTGCTGAAAGAGCAGCCCGGCGAGCGCGACATTGCCTTGTATGTCGCCGCCCCCCAGCAGATTCTCGGCCTGGAACCGACGCAACTGTTTCTCGACCCGTCGGACACCTTGCGCCTGTGGTTCAGCGATTACCGCCAGGCCACCCGAGTGTTTCGCGGCTTTCGTATTCGCCGCGCGCAAAGTGAAGCGGACTGGCAGGCGATCAATCAGTTGTACCAGGCGCGCGGCATGTTGCCGATCGATGCCACGCGGCTGACTCCGCATCATCAGGGCGGCCCGGTGTATTGGCTGGCCGAGGACGAAGACAGCGGCGCGGTGATCGGCAGCGTCATGGGCCTGAACCATCAAAAAGCCTTCAACGACCCGGAAAACGGCAGCAGCCTGTGGTGCCTGGCGGTTGATCCACAGTGCTCGCGCCCGGGTGTCGGCGAAGTGCTGGTGCGGCATCTGATCGAACACTTCATGAGTCGCGGCCTGAGTTATCTCGACCTGTCGGTGTTGCACGACAACCGGCAGGCGAAAAACCTCTACGCCAAGCTCGGTTTTCGCAATCTGTCGACCTTCGCCATCAAGCGCAAGAACGGCATCAATCAGCCGCTGTTCCTCGGCCCCGGGCCGGAGGCGCAGTTCAATCCGTATGCGCGGATCATCGTTGAAGAAGCCCATCGGCGCGGCATCGACGTGCAAGTGGACGACGCCGATGCCGGCCTGTTCACCCTCAGCCATGGCGGGCGTCGCGTGCGCTGCCGTGAATCGCTGAGCGACCTGACCAGCGCGATCAGCATGAGTTTGTGTCAGGACAAAAGCCTCACGCACAAAGTGCTCAAAGGCGCCGGGTTGAACCTGCCCTCGCAGCAATTGGCGGGCAATGCCGACGACAATCTGGCCTTCCTCGACGAGCATCAACGGGTGGTGGTCAAGCCGCTCGACGGAGAACAAGGTCAAGGCGTGGCGGTGGATTTGCAAAGCATCGAAGAGGTGCAGCAAGCCATCGAAACGGCGAAGCAGTTTGATAGCCGCGTGCTGCTGGAAAGCTTCCATGAAGGCCTTGATCTGCGGATTCTGGTGATTGGCTTTGAAGTGGTGGCCGCGGCGATTCGCAAGCCTGCCGAAGTGGTTGGCGATGGTCAGCATTCGGTGGGCGCATTGATCGAGGCGCAGAGTCGGCGTCGGCAAGCGGCCACCAGCGGTGAGAGCAAGATCCCGCTGGACCACGAGACCCAGCGCACCTTGCATGCAGCGGGTTATGACTACAGCAGCATTCTGCCGGCCGGTGAGCATTTGTTTGTGCGGCGTACGGCGAATTTGCACACCGGCGGCACACTGGAAGATGTCACGGCGATTCTGCACCCGACGCTGGTCGATGCGGCAGTACGGGCGGCACGGGCGCTGGATATTCCGATGGTCGGCCTCGATCTGATGGTGCCGGCGGCGGATCAGCCCGAGTACGTGTTTATCGAGGCCAACGAGCGCGCCGGGCTGGCCAACCATGAGCCGCAGCCGACGGCGGAGCGGTTTGTCGATTTGTTGTTTCCGCACAGTCAGCCGGTTGTCTCTTGATTCTCTAGTGACTGAACCGACGCCATCGCTGGCAAGCCAGCTCCCACAAGTTTTGCGGTACACACAAAAACTGTGGGAGCTGGCTTGCCAGCGATGAGGCCCGATCAAGCAACACAAAACTTTCCTCATCGAAACCATCGGTGTGCTCAACCCATCAGGAGTTTCCATGACCACGCAAATCCCCGAACCGGATCTCAACTACCTGCAAAAAGTACTGCTGGAAATGCTCGCCATTCCCAGCCCCACCGGGTTTACCGACACCATCGTGCGTTATGTCGCCGAGCGTCTGGAAGAACTCGGCATTCCGTTCGAAATGACCCGGCGCGGCACCATTCGCGCCACGCTCAAGGGCAAGAAGAACAGCCCCGATCGCGCCGTCTCGGCGCACCTCGACACCATCGGCGCGGCGGTCCGCGCGATCAAAGATAACGGGCGTCTGACCCTCGCCCCTGTGGGTTGCTGGTCGAGCCGTTTTGCCGAGGGCAGCCGTGTCAGCCTGTTCACCGACAACGGTGTGATTCGCGGCAGTGTGCTGCCACTGATGGCGTCCGGGCATGCGTTCAATACCGCCGTGGATGAGATGCCGATCAGTTGGGACCACGTTGAACTGCGTCTGGACGCTTACTGCGCGACCAAGGCCGATTGCGACTCACTGGGCATCAGCATCGGTGACGTGGTCGCCTTCGATCCGCTGCCGGAATTCACCGAAAGCGGCCATATCAGCGCCCGTCACCTCGATGACAAGGCCGGGGTTGCAGCGCTGCTGGCGGCACTCAAAGCCATCGTCGACAGCGGCCAGGAACTGATGATCGACTGCCATCCGCTGTTCACCATCACCGAAGAAACCGGCAGTGGCGCGGCAGCGGCATTGCCGTGGGACGTCAGCGAATTCGTCGGCATCGACATCGCGCCCGTTGCGCCGGGACAGCACTCCAGCGAGCATGCGGTGAGTGTGGCGATGCAGGATTCCGGCGGGCCGTACGACTATCACCTGTCGCGACATTTGCTGAAATTGGCCAGCGAGAACGAGTTGCCGGTGCGCCGCGACCTGTTCCGCTATTACTTCAGCGATGCGCATTCGGCGGTGACTGCAGGCCACGACATCCGCACTGCCCTGCTCGCGTTTGGTTGCGATGCGACCCATGGTTATGAGCGTACGCACATCGACAGCCTGGCGGCGCTGAGTCGTTTGCTTGGCGCTTATATTCTGAGCCCGCCAGTGTTTGCCAGCGATGCCGCGCCGGCGAATGCCTCGCTTGATCGCTTCAGTCATCAGATCGAGCATGACACACAGATGGAGAGTGATACGCGGGTGCCGTCGGTGGACAGTCTGGTGGGGCAGCGTTCCGATACTTGATCCGGCTTTGTGATGACAGGACTGGCCCCATCGCTGGCAAGCCAGCTCCCACAGGTATCGGAGGTGTACACAAATTTGTGTTGCCCCAATTACTGTGGGAGCTGGCTTGCCAGCGATGAGGTCGGCATAGGCAACACAAAACTGGCAGGCAAACCGCAATCGCCGTAGCATCCCGCCATTGATTCAGCCGAGGTGCCCATGCTCATTCCCCACGACCAACTTGAAGTCGACACCCTCACCCGCCTCATCGAAGATTTCGTCACCCGCGACGGCACCGACAACGGCGATGACACGCCGCTGGAAACCCGTGTGCTGCGCGTGCGTCAGGCCTTGACCAAAGGCCAGGCGCTGATCGTCTTCGACCCGGAAAGCGAGCAATGTCAGTTGATGCTCAAACACGATGTGCCCAAGCATCTGTTCGATTGAATGCCTAGCGGAGCTTTTCGGTGGCCTGCTTGCGCTTGATCCGGTCATAGACCTCCGCGCGGTGCACATTGACCTTTTGCGGGGCCTCGACGCCAAAGCGCACGCTGGAGCCGTTCACCGACAGCACGCGCAGGGAAATGTCGTCGCCGATTGAAATCAACTCACCAACGACACGGCTGAGTACAAGCATGAGATTCGTCCTTCAGGGTTAGCGAACCCTGAAGATGCGCGGCTTGCCGCGGCTCTACAATGCATGGCGGGCAAATCAGTTTTGCCTTACAGCCATGCTCGCATCAAGCCGTCAGACGTTTCCGACAAATACCCCTCACGCCGCAGAAAATCGCGGCCCGAACAGAATCACGCTAGCGCCGATCACGCACAGCGCCACGCCGATCCAGTCCGAACTCAAAGGACGCACCCGCTCGACCACCATCAGCCAGCCAATCGACGCGACGATGTAGATCCCGCCATACGCGGCATAGGCACGCCCCGCGTAGTTAGCTTCAACGCGGGTCAGCAGCAGTGCGAACAGGGTCAGACTGAGCAGCGCAGGAATCACCCACAACGCACTTTTGCCTTGGCGCAGCCACATGAAGAAGGCGAAGCAACCGGCGATTTCAAACAGCGCCGCGAGGAAGAACCACAAGTAATTGAGCATTGATGCGTCTCGACAGGGTGACCATTGCGGCCACCCTAACGACGCGGTCTGCTACGGGCAAGCTCAGCCGTTGTTCTGTTTGGCTTTGGCGCGCATTTTTTCCGCCATGGAGGTCATTTCGTTATAGAGCAGTTGCGGGTTCTTCTGCTTGAGCGCCCAAGCCATCCGGCCTTGTTCGTGGGGCAGAATCATGAACTCGCCAGCGGCCACTTGCTGATAGATGTAATCGGCGATGTCCGCCGCGCTGATCGGCGAACTTTCCAGCAACTTGCCGACCTGCGCTTTCATCGCCGGGGTGGGACCACGGAACGAATCCAGCAAGTTGGTCTGGAAGAACGACGGACACACCACGTGCACGCCTACTTCCTGTTGCGCCAACTCGATCAGCAAGCTTTCCGACAACGCCACCACCCCGGCCTTGGCCACGTTGTAGTTGCTCATGGCCGGGCCTTGCATCAATGCCGCCATCGAGGCGATGTTGATAATCTTGCCTTTGCTTTGCTCCAGCAGCGGCAGGAACGCCTTGCAGCCCTTGACCACGCCCATCAGGTTGATCGCGATCTGCCAGTCCCAGTCTTCCAGCGACAGCTCGCTGAAGAAACCGCCCGAGGCAACACCGGCGTTGTTGACGATGATGTCGATGCCGCCGAGCTTCTCTTCACAGGCCTGGGCGAATGCGGTGAGCTGGCTGTAATCACGCACATCGCAGCGCTGAATGAACCCGTCGCCACCGGCCTCGCGGACCATTTTCAGGGTTTCCTGCAGGCCGGGTTCGCTGACATCGGACAAGGCCAGTTGCCAGCCTTCACGCGCCCAGCGCAGCGCGATTTCGCGACCCAGGCCCGAGCCCGCACCAGTGATCATCATGCGATTTTGCATAGCAAACAGCCTTGTTGTTCCGGGGAAGATGCGCCGAGTGTAGCGAAGGATCGGCGCGCGCCCACGCTCCATCAAGTTGCTGAATGCAAGATCAAAAGATCGCAGCCTTTGGCAGCTCCTACATCGAACTCCTGTAGGAGCTGCCAAA
>NZ_AKJR01000128.1:0-19901 GCF_000282235.1 Pseudomonas sp. GM24
GTATTCCAGATTGCGCCCACGGAGGAACTCGGCGCGCACCACATCAACCAGCGCCAGCCAGGAAAACAGCGCCATGATCCCCAGCAACCACCAGAAACTCGGCGAGACGAACCCGGACAAAATGATCAGCAGGTACAGCACCGGCAGCCCCGACCAGATCTCCAGCACCCGTTGCCCGAGCAAGTCGACCCAGCCGCCGTAATAACCCTGCAATGCCCCGGCAACGATGCCGATAAACGCACTGATGCCGGTAAGGATCAGCGCAAACAGAATCGAAATCCGCGTGCCGAAAATCACCCGCGCCAGCACATCGCGCGCCTGATCATCGGTGCCCAGCCAGTTGCTTGCTGACGGTGGACTCGGCGCTGGTTCGCTGAGATCGTAATTGACCGTGTCGTAACTGAACGGGATCGGCGGAAACAACATCCAGCCGCCCTGATCCTCGATCAGTTTGTGTACATAGCTGCTGGCGTAATCCGGCTGAAACGGCAACTCGCCGCCGAAATCGGTTTCCAGATAATCGCTGAGGATCGGGAAGTAAAAAGCGTTGTGATAGCGAATCACCAACGGTTTGTCGTTGGCAATCAGCTCACCGCCCAGACAAATCAGGCACAGACCGATAAACAGCCACAGTGACCAGCGTCCGCGCCGGTTGGCCTTGAACTGCGCAACACGACGCTGGCCGAGAGGAGAAAGTGTGAACATCAGGCAGTCCTCGCCGAGAAGTCGATGCGCGGGTCGAGCAGGGTGTAGCAGAGATCGCCGATCAGCTTGATCAACAGGCCGAACAGGGTGAACAGAAACAACGCACCGAACACCACCGGGTAATCGCGCGACACCGCCGCTTCGTAGCTCATGCGCCCGAGGCCGTCGAGGTTGAAGATGGTTTCGATCAGCAAGGAACCGGCGAAAAACACCTCGATCAGCGCCGACGGCACACCGGCAACGACCAAGAGCATGGCGTTGCGAAACACATGGCCGTAGAGCACGCGGCGCTCGGTCAGACCCTTGGCCCGCGCGGTGATCACATACTGGCGGCTGATCTCGTTGAGGAAGCTGTTTTTGGTCAGGATCGTCAACGTCGCAAAGCCGCCGATCACCAACGCCGTCACCGGCAACACCAGGTGCCAGAGATAGTCGCCGACCTTGCCCAAGGTGCTGAGGCTGTCGAAGTTATCCGAGACCAGCCCCTGCACCGGAAACCAGTTGACGTAGCTGCCGCCGGCGAACACCACGATCAACAGAATCGCGAACAGGAACGCCGGCATTGCATAGCCGATGATGATCGCCGTACTGCTCCAGACATCGAAGGCGCTGCCGTTCCTGATCGCTTTTCGAATGCCCAGCGGGATCGAAATCAGGTAAGTGATCAACGTCGCCCACAACCCCAGCGACAGCGACACTGGCAGCTTCTGCACAATCAGGTCAGTGACCTTGGCGCCGCGAAAAAAACTGCTGCCCAGATCTAGCTGCGCATAGTTTTTCAGCATCAGCCACAAGCGTTCGTGCAGCGGTTTGTCGAAGCCGTAATGGTGTTTGATTTCTTCGATCAGCGCCGGGTCGAGACCACGGCTGCTGCGCCCGGCGCCGCCAATCGCAGCGACCTCGCCACCGCCGCCCATGCTGTGGCCGCCGAAACCTTGTAAACGGGCGATGGCTTGCTCTACCGGCCCACCCGGCGCGGCCTGCACGATAAGGAAATTGACCACCAGAATGCACAGCAGCGTCGGGATGATCAGCAGCAAACGTCGACTCAGATAACGCAGCATGTCACTGGCTCCCCGCAAGCTGAGTGTGCATCTGTTGCGTGGTCAGCGCCTTGGCCGATACCTCCCACCAGGTGTTGAGGCCTTCGTCGTATGCCGGTTGCACGGGTGGCATGGCGAAGCGGTTCTGATACACCGTCGGCGTGCCTTTGGAGTAGTAGTTGGGAATCATGTAATAACCCCATTGCAGCACCCGATCGAGGGCGCGGGCGTAATGCACCATGGCCTCGCGGCTGTTGGCCTGGACCAGTCCGTCGATCAGTTGATCGACCGCCGGATTGGCCAGCACCATCGAGTTGGAACTGCCGACTTGCGTGGCACTTTGCGAGGCGTAGAGGCTGTACAACTCACGGCCGGGGGATACGATCGGATCGCCGCTGCGCGGGAAAGCGACGACGATCATGTCGTAGTCGCGGGCGTTGAGGCGGTTGACGTATTGCGCCGAATCGATCCGGCGCAGATTGAGGGTGATGCCGATCTGCGCGAGGGTGCGCTTGAACGGCAAGAGCATGCGATCGAAGCCGCCCTGACCGTCGAGAAAAGTGAACTCCAACGGCTCGCCCGCAGCATTGACCAAGCGATTGTGTTGCGGCGTCCAGCCAGCCTCGGCGAGCAGCTTCAGCGCCTGCAGTTGTTTGTCGCGGATGTAGCCGCTGCCATCGGTTTTCGGCGCTTCATACACTGTGGTGAAAACCTCGTCGGGGACTTGCCCGCGTAGCGGTTCGAGGATCTTCAATTCTTCAGCGTCGGGCAGGGCGGTGGCGGCCATTTCGCTCTTCGGCCAGAAGCTGTTCTGGCGCACGTAGAAGCCGCGCATCATCTGCTTGTTGGTCCACTCGAAATCCCACAGCAGGCTGATCGCCTGACGCACGCGGCGATCCTGGAAGATCGGGTTCTGCAGGTTGAACACAAAGCCTTGGGCGGCGGTGGGTTTCTCCGGCGCCAGAATCGACTGCTGCAAGCGACCGTCACGCAGTGCCGGGCTGTCGTAGCCGACCACGTAACCGGACGAGGAGAACTCGCGGTTGTAGTCGAACGCGCCGGCCTGCAACAGTTGCCGGGCGACGTCGGTGTCGCCGTAGAAATTCACCGTGAGCGTGTCGAAGTTGTACATCCCGCGACTGACCGGCAAGTCCTTGCCCCACCAGTCCGGATCGCGTTGGAAGCTGATGCTGCGCCCGGCGTCGACCTTGCTGACCCGGTACGGGCCGCTGCCCAGCGGTGGCTCGAAACCGCCGCCATTGGCGAAGTCGCGGGTTTTCCACCAGTGCTCGGGGACCACGCGCATCGTCGCCAAGTCCAGTGCGAGGGTGCGGTTGAGATTGTTCTTGAAGGTGAAGCGCACCTGCCGTGGGCCTTCGATCAGCACGTCCTGCACGTCGGCGTACTGCTGGCGATAGCTCAGGCTGCCCTTGGTCATCAGCAGGTTGAAGGTATAGCGCACGTCTTCGGCGGTGATCGGCGTGCCGTCGGCGAAGCGTGCTTTTGGATTGAGGGTGAAACGTACCCACATACCTTCGGGATCGCGCTCGATCTGTTGCGCGACCAATGCGTAAACGGTGTACGGCTCGTCGAGCGAACGGAACGCCAATGGCGAGTACACCCAGTCGTTGACCTGCACCACGGAAATGCCCTGATCGGCATACGGGCTGATGTAGTTGTACTGGCCGATCTCCATCGACGCGCGACTGAGCGAACCGCCCTTGGGCGCGTTGGGATCGACGAAATCAAAGTGCTGGAAGTTCGCCGGATACTTCGGCGCTTCGCCGTAAACCGTCAGCGCATAACTGCCGCCGGCCAGCGCCGAGGTGCCGGTGCACAGCAGCGCACTGCCCAAAAGCAGGCCCGCCATGTTGCGCAAAAAACTCATGCAATCACTCCTGAAAATCCTTGAAGAAACCCGGTCCCCATGTGGGAGCTGGCTTGCCAGCGATAGCGGTATGTCAGTGAAGTAAATGTCGACTGATACGACGCCATCGCTGGCAAGCCAGCTCCCACAGGGTTTTGCGGTGCTCGTTCTTTAGAAGTGGTACGTCATGCGCGCAAACAAGGTGCGGCCCAGCGGGTCGGTGTAGCGCGGGTCATAGCCGCTCTGGAAGTTGTAGGCCTGGTTGGAGAACGGCGGGTTGCGGTCGAACACGTTCTTCATTCCGGCATCGACATCCAGCACCTTGTTGAAGGTGTAGCCGGCCGACAGGTCCCACACCGAATACGACGCCACGCGCGCGTGGGTGTCGCGGTCGTAGTCGTTGTAACCCGTGGTGAAGCGGTTGGTCAGTGCCGCCCGCGCTGCGCCGAAGGTCCAGCTGCCGGTGAGGTTATGCTTCCAGCGGGCGATCACGCCGTCACCCTGGAAGTCGCCGACCTTGTCGGTGAACGGGCCTTTGATGGTGCTCTGGAAGTCGTACTCGTCAACATAGGTGCCTTGCAGGCCCAGACCGAACTGACCGTACGGCGTGTTCGGGAAGCGGTAGTCCAGCGAGACGTCGACACCGTTGGTTTCGACGATGCCGAGGTTGGCGTTGCCGGTAACGATGTAATTGAGCGTGCCGTCGGCGTTGCGCACGAAGCGGTCCGGGTAGGAACCGGCCTGATCAAACACGGTGGATTCCGGGAACGGCTGGATCTGGTTGGAAATGTGAATCCACCAGAAATCCAGACCTACCGAGAGGTTGTTGATCGGCTGATAGACGAAGCCGAGGGTCACGTTACGTGCCTTCTCCGGGGCCAGATCTTCGTTGCCGCCAATCTGGTTGAGGAACTGCTGACCGCAATCGCGGCCGCCGTTGCCGCCCGGTTGCACCACGCCGCCGGTACACAGCACCGGGTCGTTGTAGTAGCCCTGAGTGAAGGTGATGCTGCGCGGCGAATACAGCTCATACAGCGACGGCGCACGGAAACCTTCGCTGTACGCGCCGCGCACCACCAGCTCTTTCAACGGCTGATAGCGGAACGAGTATTTCGGGTTGGTGGTGCTGCCGAAGTCGCTGTATTTGTCGTGACGCACGGCGGCGGACAGTTCGAGGCTGTCGAGCACCGGCACGTTGATTTCCGCGTAGGCGGCTTTGACGCTGCGGTCGCCTTCGACGCTGCCGGCCGGGTCGATACCGAGGCTCTGAATGTCGCCGGCGAACGACTCGAAGTCCTGATGGAATTTCTCCTTGCGGTACTCGCCGCCCAGCGCCAGACCGGACGGGCCGGCGCCGAACCAGTCGCCGATTTCACGACTGATACGACCATCGAAACCGGCTACACGGCCCACAGCAGTGGAATAGGCGCCGTGGTACGCCGCATCGTCGATGTACTGCTGACCGGCAGCGGATTGCGGGCCGAACGGGTTGAGCAGACCGCTGGCCAGACCATTGATCATCGCCTGATCGCTGACAAAACCGCTGGTGACGCTGGAGACGATTTTGTTCTGGTTGTACGAGGCGCCGACGTTGTAATCCCAGCCGGCGACCAGACCATCGAAACTGAGCAGGAAGCGCTGGCTGGTGTTCTGGTCTTTCGATTCCCGCGGGCCGGCAGCGGTTTCACGCCAGTTGACGTCGACCGGTTGGGTCGGGTCGAGGGCGAAATCGGTTGGCGCCGGGGTGATGCCGTTGCCTGGATAGTAGGGCGACGAAGAATCGAGGCTCAGGCCGGTCAGTGGCGCAGGGCCGATCGCCGTGGCGTTGTTGTTGCGCGACCAGAAGTATTCGAGATTGACGTTGTGATCGTCGCCGAGCTTGCCGGTGGTCTTGCCGAAGAACGAGGTTTTTTCGGTCTGCGGCACCAGATCGATGTATTCGCGGGTGCTGAAGCGGCACAAGCCGTCGCGGGCGATCAGGTTGGGGCCGTTGCAATTGCTGTTGGCCAACGGGTTGGTGGCGTTGCCGTTCTGGCTGTAGTTACCGGGAAATGCGGTGCCGGAAGTCTGATCGAGACCGCGACCGGGGGCATAGTCAGTGGCAAAAGAGCGATCGTTGGCGTCGAGGTTCTGCTGCTTGTTGTAGTTGAACACGCCGAGGACGTTGAAGCGGTCCTCTTCCAGGTCGCCGTAGCCCCAACTGGCGCTCATGTCTTTGGTTTGGCCGCCGCCGCTGTGGGTCGGGGTTTCGCCGCCGAGGGTCAACTGGCCGTCGGTCAGGGATTTCTTGGTGATGAAGTTGATCACACCGCCGATGGCGTCAGTCCCGTACAGCGCCGACGCGCCGTCACGCAACACTTCCACGCGTTCGATGGCGGCAAACGGGATCATGTTCAGATCCACCGCGCCGCCGGCCGAGTTGGTTCCCGACAAGGCGTTGTTGGCCAGGCGTCGACCGTTGAGCAGCACCAGCGTCTTGTTCGCGCCGATGCCGCGCATGTCGGCGAACGAGGCGCCGCCAGTGGCTGCGCCGACTGAGCCTGCGCTGTTGTTGATCGACTGGCTGCCGGTGATGCGCTGCACCAGTTCGGCGGTGGTGGTCACGCCCTGTTTGCGCAGTTCATCGGCCTTGAGAATGGTGATCGGCACCGCCGTTTCCGCATCGACCCGGCGAATCGCCGAGCCCGTCACTTCGACCCGTTGCAGTTGCGTGGTCGGCGCAACCACCGCCGCAGCTGCCGGGACGGCAGCGTTGTCGTCCTCGGCCGCTTGCACAGTCCCAGCGCCCATCCCCATGGCCACCAGATACAACGGAACAAAACGGTGGCGAGAAATCGTTGCCACCAAGGGTTTGAGCGTGAAGCGTGGAGTGTTCATCAGCATGGTTATTTCCGACTTTTTAGACGTTATCGAATTGGCCTTGTGAGCCCCTCATTGCTCCGCTATCGGTGATACCGCGTGCGGAAAACCACTTTCTTCAAGCAAGCCGATCCCCTCCGAAAACGCGTGGCGTTTTTCGGTCGGCTGGTTGCGACAGGATTCAGCGGGCGGTGGCGGGCGCGTCTCTCAAGACCCGGCCGCCACCGCACTCAGTGGGTGGTCATCACCGAAATCTTGGTGATGCCCGAGCGTTCGATCGACGCCATGGCCTTGGCCACCTGGCCGTAATTGACGGCGGAGTCGGCCTGCAACTGCACGCGTACTTCGGCGTCCTTGGCCTTGACCTCCTTGAGGCTGGCTTCCAGCGATTCCGGGGCCAACTCGGTTTTCGCCAGATAGAACTTGCCGTCCTGATCGACGCTGACCACCACCGGGTCTTTCTTTTCGGCGGGGGCGACGGCGTCGGTTTTCGGCAGATTCACTTTGATCGCGTTGGTCATCAGCGGCGCGGTGACGATGAACACCACCAGCAGCACCAGCATCACGTCGACCAACGGCGTGACGTTCATTTCGCTGAGTACTTCATCGCTGTCTTGAGTGGAGAACGACATCAGCTGGCCTCCCGCACGGCGGCTGTGGTTTTGCTGGCGATGGCCTGACGGCTGATGGAAAACGCACTGCGCGAGGCGAGGGCGTCGAAGTCGTGGGCGAAGTCATCCATGTCTGCCGAAGCCAGTTTCAAGCGGCGCAGGAAGAAGTTGTAAATCAGCACCGCCGGCACCGCGACGGCGATACCCACGCCGGTGGCGATCAGCGCGTGACCGATCGGCCCAGCCACCGCTTCAAGGCTGGCCGAGCCGGTTTCGCCGATACTTTTCAGCGCTTCCATGATTCCCCACACGGTGCCGAACAGGCCAATGAACGGCGCGGTGCTGCCGATACTGGCGAGGATCGCCTGGCCGTTTTCCAGCGAGCGGCGTTCCTTCTGGATCTGCTGGCGCAGGTTGCGTTCCAGGCGATCCGAGCGGTTGATGGTGTGTGCCAGTTGCTGGGTGGTGCGCGGCGAGTCTTCCACCAGCAGCGCTTCGAAACCGCTGCTGGCAATGCGCGCCAGCGAGCCCGGATACTGGCTGGCGTGTTCGGCGGCAGTGAGCAGATCCGGCGCGCCCCAGAAGGCTTTGGTGAACTGTTTGTTCTGCGCTTTCTGCCGCAGGTACTGCGCCGACTTGACCAGCAGGATCGCCCAGCTGACCACGGAAAACAGCACCAAACCCCAGAGCACGCCGGGGACAATCATCGAAGACAAATCGTTCATGGTGATACCTCGCTTGCGTTATTCGGTTGTGCGTTGATTGAGCGTTCGGTTATTGCGGCAATTTGAAATCGATGGTCTGGGTGGCGAAGCCGTCGATCGGCGTGTCACCGCGTTTGGCCGGAATAAATTTCCAGTTCTTCACGGCGGCAACAGCCGCGTCATCCAGTTGCGGTTTGCCGCTGGATTTGGTCACCGTCACCGAGCCGGCGCGACCATTGGCCAGCACCTGAATGCGCAGCACCACGCTGCCTTCCCAGTTGCGCCGCAGCGCCAGCGACGGGTATTCCGGCGGCGGGTTGCCGAGGCTGGCGAGACCGGAAATCGCTGCCGATTCCTTGACCGGACCCGGCGCGGCGGCAGGGGCCGGTGGTGCGCTAGGTGTCGCCGGTGCAGCAGGAGCGGCCGGTTGTGCCGGGGCGGGTGTGGCTTTAGGCGGCTCGATCTTTTTCACCGGTTTCGGCTTCTCGACCGGTTTCGGTTTTTCGATCGGCTTGGGCTTTTCCACCGGTTTCGGCGGTGGCTTGACCGCGTCCTCGTCTTCTACCGGTTGTTCAGGTTCCGGCGGTGGTGGCGGAGGGGGCGGCGGTGGCGGTTCCGGGGTGGGCGGTGCCGGTGGCGTCGGGCTGGTCAGCTCGACGGTCATTTCCGGAATCTGCGGCGGCGTTGGCAATGGCTGTGTTTTCGATTGCTGGAGAAACCACCAGGCGCCGCCATGTATCAGCGCCGACACAGCGACCAGCAACACCATCTGCTGTTTATTCAGACCACCGGGTTGCGAGGTATTGGCTTTAAACGCCGGCCTGCCCGGTGGCGGCGGAATTGGCGCTTCCCGCAACGGCCCCGGCAGGGTTCTGTGCTTTACCGCATCGTTCATTAAAGCTCCCTCGGGTTGATGAAGGGCAATAAGGTGCCGTCCGAACATCCAGGGGATATTCGAGTGGGTGGGTGTAACTTTCTTCAAGGTGTGCAGAAGCCGATAGTTGAACTATCCGGTTAACAAGGCTTGTGCAAACTTACTGGCTTGGCGTCATCGACTTCGAGTGTTCATTAGCCATTCCCTGGTTGTTCTTCTATTACGTGAGCGCACTGTCGGTGTCTCATGCTTGTTACACATAGCAACCGCTGTGCCACATGTTGCTGAAATGTAGAGTGCGTATTTCATGAGTGTTACCCATGTCGCATTTATATAAGTTTTACCCTTGTCGAGGTTTTTCCATGGCGCGCAGATTGCCGTTACTCCGGTTGAGGGAGCTTTTTCACAGGCGAGTCAGGCTGTGCGCCATATCACGCGGGTTGGCGGGATAGAGCGGCTGCGCAACTGGCGGCCAAGGCACTTGCTGGTGCGCGGCGGACTGAATTGGTGCGGGTCAATGTTTTAGCGGCTCACGGGGCATGTTCCTTGTTGTTGTTTAAATGAAATCACTGTTTTAAGTATTGAATAGTGCAAGCCCGTGGAGCAGTTTTGGTGCACTTGCAATGGCGCTGAAAGTTATTGTTCGACAATCCTGCTGTCGTTCAATGCACACTGCGGTTGTGCAATAACTGCCCGAGTCTTATTTAAAAAATAAATAGCACGCTGCCGTCGGCCAATAACTCATTGCCGAACGCAGTGCGCTGTCGAGGTGTCAGGTAATAAAGTAAGAGTGAAGGTAGCCGGGACTGTTCGGATGAACTCGGCGGCGAACGGATAAATGCAAAGAGGCTGTGATGCGGCAAAGCGTTTGAAGATTCACGCGGTGAACTCCTTGTTGCCAGCTCGGATACGCGAACTTTTGGTTCGGTATCGCACCTTACAAGAACGCGGATAGCGTTCGATGATTGCTCTTGGTGCGGGATGGGCACCGCCAGCGCTGTTTTGCGAGGTTTGAATTCGCAAGTCGCGAGTGCATGGGAAAACCGTGCCAAAACCGATACACAGGCAGATTTTTTCTACACCCACGCTACAGCCATCTACCCTGTGGCAATGGTCTTTTCGGGGGGATTGGATATGTACCAGCTCTACGGGCACAGAAATTCAGGCGCAGCCGCCATCGAAGCGGCGCTGGAACTGTGCCAGATCGCTTACCGTTTCATTGATATCGAAGCCAGCACCGAAGCCGCCGAGGCACTGGCCCAGCTCAATCCACTCAAGCAGATACCGACCTTGCAGCTGCCCGACGGCAGCGCTCTCACCGAGAGTGCGGCGATCCTGATTCATCTGGGCCTGACGTTTCCCAAGTCCGGCCTGCTGCCAGCCAAGGCGGATGATCGCGATCAGGCCATTCGCGGTCTGGTCTACATCGTCAGCAATTGCTACGCAGCGATCGGCGTCATCGATTATCCAGAGCGCTGGCTGCTGATGCCCGACGAAGCCTCGCGACAGAATCTGGTGGCCGGCGCGCGCGAGCGTTTGCACTGGAGTTGGGAGGTATTTGCCGACCAGTTTTCTGCCGAGCTGTATCTGGATGACGAAACGCCGGGGGCGCTGGATGTGCTGGCGGCGGTGGTGACGCGCTGGGCGGGCAGCCGCGAGCATTTGCGCCAGACGCGGCCGGGGTTTTATGCGTGGTTGCAGCGAATTGACCGGCACCCGGTGCTGGCGCCGGTGTTTGCCCGGCATTGGCCGTCCTGACCGACGATGATCGTTCCCACGCGGAGCGTGGGAACGATCTCGGTAAAGGAGGGTTATTCCCCGCGAATGTACTGCTCCAACTGCTTGATCAACTCCGCCTGTTCGGCAATCGCTTCCTTGACCAGGTCACCGATCGACAGCAGGCCGATCAACTTGCCGTTCTCTACCACCGGCAAGTGGCGCAGGCGTTTGTCCGACATGATGCCCAGGCAGGTGTCGACGGTTTGGTGGGTGTCGACGGTGATCACGTTCGCCACCATGATGTCGCGCACCGGCGTGCCCACGGATGAGCGGCCATGCAGTACCAATTTGCGCGCATAGTCCCGTTCGCTGATGATGCCGACCACTTTTTCGTCTTCGACCACCAGCAAGGCGCCGACGTTTTTCTCGGCCATCTTCATCAGCGCTTCGAGCACCATGTGATCAGGTTTGATCTGGTGCACTTCCTGATTTTTCTGATCTTTGAGCTTGAGCAGTTGGGCGACGGTCTTCATGGCGGTTACTCAGGTGTTGTCGTTGTTCTCCAAGCATCGTAGACGCAAGCGCGCAGGGCAAGGTGGCAAAGCGGCAGATAACACGCAAAAAACGTCATTTGCCGGTTTTTTCCGTGGCTGACGGCGATTTATCGCCAGAGTCATCCCAGGCAATGCCGCGTAGAATGCCCTTCTGATTCAATTCCTGAGGTTGCAGTGGTGGATTTACCGCAGGGCTTCGTCCTGACCCGGCATTGGCGCGATACGCCGGCCGGCACCGAAGTCGAGTTCTGGCTGGCGACCGACGCCGGGCCGCGCCGTGTGCGCCTGCCGCATCAGCCGTCGGTGGCGTTTATCCCCGCCGAGCAGCGCGAAGCGGCCGAACGCCTGCTGCACGACGAAAAGAATGTCGAACTGCGCCCGCTGGCCTTGCAGGATTTCGAACATCGCCCGGTACTCGGTCTGTATTGCCAGCAACACGGCCAGTTGATGCGCTTGGAAACCGCGCTCAACCGCAACAGTGTCGACGTCTACGAAGCCGACGTGCGTCCGCCGGAACGTTATCTGATGGAGCGTTTCATCACCGCACCGGTGCGGTTCAGCGGCACGCCCGATGCCGACGGCGTATTGCTCAACGCCCAGCTCAAACCTGACCCCGATTACCGACCGAAGCTGCGCCTGGTCTCGCTCGACATCGAAACCACCGAAACCGGCGAGTTGTATTCCATCGCCCTCGAAGGTTGCGGCGAGCGTCAGGTGTACATGCTCGGCGCGCCGAACGGCGATGACAGCATCGTCGACTTTGACCTCGAATACTGCGACTCGCGCACGGTCATTCTTAAGAAACTCAACGACTGGTTCGCCCGCCACGACCCCGACGCGATCATCGGCTGGAACGTCGTGCAGTTCGATCTGCGCATCCTCCACGAACACGCTAGGCGACTCGGCGTGCCGCTGAAGATCGGCCGGGGCGGCGAAGAGATGCAATGGCGCGAGCACGGCAGCCGTAATCACTACTTCGCCTCGGCGGCGGGGCGGCTGATCATCGATGGCATCGAATCCCTGCGTTCGGCAACCTGGAGTTTCCCGTCGTTCAGTCTTGAGAATGTCGCGCAGACCCTGCTCGGCGAAGGCAAGTCCATCGACAACCCGTACCAGCGCATGGACGAGATCAATCGCATGTTCGCCGAGGACAAACCGTCGCTGGCCAAGTACAACCTCAAGGACTGCGAACTGGTCACGCGGATCTTTGCCAAGACCGAGCTGCTGACCTTTTTGCTCGAACGCGCCAGCGTCACCGGATTGCCGGCCGATCGCAGCGGCGGCTCGGTGGCAGCGTTCACGCATTTGTATATGCCATTGATGCATCGCCAGGGTTTTGTCGCGCCGAACCTCGGCACCAATCCGCCGCAGGCCAGCCCCGGCGGGTTTGTCATGGACTCGCAACCGGGCTTGTATGAATCGGTGCTGGTGCTTGATTACAAGAGCCTGTATCCGTCGATCATTCGCACGTTTCTGATCGACCCGGTCGGGTTGATAGAAGGCTTGCAACACCCGGACGACGCCGACTCCGTGCCGGGCTTCCGTGGCGCCCGATTCTCGCGCACTCGCCATTGCCTGCCGTCCATCGTTTCGCGCGTCGCCGAAGGTCGTGAGACCGCCAAGCGTGAGCACAACGCACCGTTGTCGCAGGCGCTGAAGATCATCATGAACGCCTTCTACGGCGTGCTCGGTTCCAGCGGCTGCCGCTTCTTCGATACGCGGCTGGCCTCATCGATCACCCTGCGCGGTCACGAGATCATGCTGCGCACGCGCAAGCTGATCGAAGAGCAGGGCCATGCGGTGATCTACGGCGACACCGACTCGACGTTTGTCTGGCTGCGTCGCCCGCACGGACAGGAAGAAGCGGCGAGCATCGGTCATGCGCTGGTCAAGCACGTCAACGACTGGTGGCGCGCGCATGTGCGTGATGAATATGGCCTGGAAAGCGCGCTCGAACTGCAATTCGAAATTCACTACAAACGCTTTCTGATGCCGACCATTCGCGGTGCCGAGGAGGGCAGCAAGAAGCGCTACGCCGGCCTCGTCACCCGCGCCGACGGCAGCGATGAAATGGTCTACAAAGGCCTGGAAACCGTGCGCACCGACTGGTCGTTGCTGGCCCGGCAATTCCAGCAGGAACTCTACGAGCGGATCTTCCAGCGCAAGCCCTATCAGGATTTCGTGCGCGACTACGTGCGCAAAACCCTCGCTGGCGAATTCGACGATCGGCTGGTGTACCGCAAACGCCTGCGCCGCACCCTCGACGATTACGAACGCAACGTCCCGCCGCATGTGCGCGCGGCGCGGTTGGCCGACGACTTCAACGCACAACACGGGCGGCCACGGCAATACCAAAATGGCGGCTGGATCAGCTACGTCATCACCCTGGCAGGTCCCGAGCCGCTGGAAGTGCGCCGCGCCGCCATCGATTACGACCACTACATCACCCGGCAGCTGCAACCGGTGGCGGATGCGATTCTGCCGTTTGTCGACGACGATTTCTCAACCCTGATCGGGGGGCAACTGGGCCTGTTTTGAGTCGAGCAACTGCAGCGTCCATTCATCGAGAATGCCGTGGAAGTAGCGTTCCAGCGCCTGATTGAACACGCTGTCTTCAGCGCAAAACTGCGCGAACAGCGTCATCGAAGAATGAAATTTCAGGTCATCGGGATGGCCGAAAATCTCCGCGATGGAGCGCTGTTGCACTTTTAGCACTAGCTGCGTGCAAGTACGCAGGCGTGCGCCGAGCAGTTCGTGAGCCAGATAAGCCCGGGCTTCCTCGGCCGAACCGATGGCGTAGCGCCGGGACATTTCACTGCCGCCCAGGCCGGCGAACTGCGGAAAGACAAACCACATCCAGTGGCTGCGTTTGCGGCCCTCATCGAGTTCGCGTTGCACGCGCTCGAACACCGGGTCCTGGGCCTGGACAAAGCGTTGCAGGTTGAACGGGTCGTACTGATCAGTGCTTCTCATCGCGAAGCCCTCGCCAGTCGGCGGCTCAGACCATGGCCAGCCGCTGCTTGCGTTGTGGCGCTTTAAAAACCTGGTCCAGCGCTGCCAGATCCCCGGCCTCCAGTTGCAGTTGCGCGGCTTGTGCATTGAGTTGCACGTGCTCCGATCGCACAGCCTTGGGAATCGCAATCACACCATCCTGACGCAGAATCCACGCCAGCGAAACCTGTGCCGGGGTTACACCATGACGAGCGGCAATCTCATTCAGCAGCGGTTCAGCCAGCATCGCGCCGCCCTGGCCGATTGGACAGTAGGCCATCAGCGGCATGCGCTGGTGTTGGCACCACGGCAGCAGATCGAACTCGATGCCGCGCTCCTCGAGGTTGTAAAGCACCTGATTGGTCGCGCAGGCCGAGCTTGAGAGTTCTTCGAGATCGTCAACATCGAAATTCGACACACCCCAACGGCCGATCTTGCCATCCTCGCGCAGGCGTTCGAAGGCCTCGACGGTTTCCTCCAGCGGATACTGGCCGCGCCAGTGCAACAGATAGAGGTCGATGTAGTCGGTGTCGAGCCGGCGCAAACTGCGCTCGCAAGCTTGCGGGATGCCCTTGCGGCTGGCGTTGTGCGGGTAGACCTTGCTCACCAGAAACACCTGATCGCGCAGGCCGGCGATGGCCTCGCCGACCACGGTTTCGGCACCGCCCTCGGCGTACATTTCGGCGCTGTCGATCAGGGTCATGCCCAGCTCGATACCCGTGCGCAGCGCCGCCACTTCACGCTTATGCGCCGAGCGATCTTCACCCATGCGCCAGGTGCCTTGGCCAATCACCGGAACCTGGACGCCGGCCAATTCGAGGGTACGCATGCAAACCTCCTTGCTGAATGTGTCGATACCTTTTAGTGGGCAGCAGGATAGCTCAGGGGTTCAATAAGCAAAGAGATCGCGGCCTTCGGCAGCGCTTTCCTTATGGGTAGCGGTTTCCCATGTAGGAGCTGCCGAAGGCTGCGATCTTTTGATCTGGCGCTCTTCTTTATCTATCCACGTGCAAGTGCGCAAGAAGTTGCGCAGTGATTTGCCTGTTTTCACCCGGGTAAGTCTCTACAGGCCGCGTAGCTCGTGGCCTCCAGCCAAGTGCGCAACTTCTTGCACACCACTGCGCAAAAAGTTGCGCACTTTCCCTTGTTTTTCATTGGCTTAATCACAGGAAAAGATCACTCGATGAGCTCAAGGCATTGATCCGTATGGGCTGCATAAAAGCTGGCACGAAGTTTGATGGCGCATGGCCATCCTTTCAGGCAATGGTGCCTGTGAGGTATGTCTTTTCAAGCAAGGAGAGCACCCCATGGCAACACCAGCGTACATGTCGGTTACCGGCGAAAAACAAGGCCTGATCACTGCAGGCGCATTCACCGCTGACTCCGTAGGCAACACCTACCAGGAAGGCCACGAAGACCAGGTCATGGTTCAGGCTTTCACCCACGACGTGATCATCCCGCGTGACCCGCAATCCGGTCAGCCAACCGGTCAGCGCGTGCACAAGCCAGTGGTCATCACCAAGGTCTACGACAAGGCTTCGCCTCTGCTGCAAGCGGCGCTGACCTCCGGCGAGCGCATGAGCGAAATCGTTATCCAGTGGTACCGCACTTCGGCGCAAGGCACCCAAGAGCACTACTACACCACCAAACTGGAAGACGCGATCATCGTCGCCATCAACAACAAAATGCACAACTGCCAGGATCCAGGCAACGCGCATTTCACCCACCTGGAAGAAGTGCAGTTCACCTACCGTAAAATCACCTGGACCCACGAAGTCTCCGGTACTTCGGGTTCCGATGACTGGCGTGCTCCAGTCGTTTAATTACGGCTGATGTTTGTACCGCCCCGATCGGCATGACTGGTCGGGGCGGATTCACTTCTAAAGAATTTTTTGCCAATAGCCCCTTGAGGGCTGTTGCGCGTCGCAGCACTGCGCGAGGAACAAGGGATGTTCTCACCGGCCAACCAGCCTCATTTCAATCTGACCGTCGATGGCATCGACAGCGACTTTCAAGTGCTGTCGTTCACCGGTCGCGAGGCCCTTAACACGCCATTCGAATTCGAGCTGGAACTGGTCAGCGAAAAGGCCTCGATCAACCTCGAAAGCGTGCTGCACAAACTGGCGTTTCTTCAGCTGTCGCCAACCGGCACGGGGATCCACGGGCTGGTCTACAGCATTGCCCAGGGCGAGGCGGGCAAGCGCCTGACTCGTTACAAGATCTCCCTGCGCCCGCAACTGGCGTACCTCGCGCACCGGGTCAATCAGCGCATTTTCCAGCAGATGACCGTGCAGCAGATCATCAGCCAGGTCCTGGAAGAACACGGCATCCTCGCCAGCGATTACCACTTCCAGCTCAGCGCGATTTATCCCGAGCGCATTTACTGCGTGCAGTACGACGAATCGGACCTGGATTTCGTCCAGCGCCTGTGCGAAGAGGAGGGGATTCACTACCACTTCCAGCACACGTCGAGCGGCCACAAGCTGACCTTCGGCGATGACCAGACGGTGTTCCCGAAACTGGCGCCAGTGGCCTATCAGCAGGATTCCGGGCTGGTCGCCGACAAACCGGTGGTCAAGCGTTTTGGCCTGCGTCTGGCCACGCGCACCAGCCGCACCACGCGTCGCGATTACGAC
The DNA here is from genome assembly GCF_000282235.1 of Pseudomonas sp. GM24. Classification (NCBI taxonomy): domain Bacteria; kingdom Pseudomonadati; phylum Pseudomonadota; class Gammaproteobacteria; order Pseudomonadales; family Pseudomonadaceae; genus Pseudomonas; species Pseudomonas sp. GM24. The sequence goes on from NZ_AKJR01000128.1 coordinate 16,564, forward strand.
TTCGTCAAACCGAAGATCGAGCTGGAAAGCGATGCCAAGAGTTCGGCTCAGCCAGACCTTGAAGACTACGATTACCCGGGCCGTTTCGTTGACCGCGAGCGCGGCAAACACCTGGCCAATCGCGCGCTGGAACGCCATCGCAGCGACTATCGTCTGGCCGAGGGTAATAGCGATCAGCCGATTCTGGTCAGCGGGCATTTCCTCGCCCTGACCGAGCACGCCAACCCGACCTGGAATGACCTCTGGCTGCTCACCGAAATCTTCCACGAAGGCAAACAACCGCAGGTGCTGGAAGAGTCGGTGACCAGCGACACCACCGACAACAAGGACGACTTCCACCAGGGCTACCGCAACCGCTTCAGCGCCATCCCGTGGGATGTGCCGTACCGTCCGCCGCTCGATCACCCGAAACCAAAAGTCCTCGGCACACAAAGCGCCGTGGTCTGCGGCCCTGAAGGCGAAGAGATCTACTGCGACCAATACGGCCGGGTGAAGGTGCAGTTCTTCTGGGACCGCGAAGGCAAGCACGACGACATGACCAGTTGCTGGATGCGTGTTGCGTCGAGCTGGGCAGCCGAGACTTTTGGTTCGATCAACATTCCGCGGGTCGGCATGGAGGTGTTGATCACCTTCCTCGAAGGCGATCCCGATCAGCCGCTGATCACCGGTTGCCTGTACCACGGCGCCAATCTGCCGCCGTACAAGCTGCCGGACTTCAAGACCCTGGCCACGGTCAAGAGCAAGGAATACAAGGGCAGTCGCGCCAACGAATTACGCATCGACGACACCACCAGCGAGATCAGCATCGCGCTGCGCAGCGACCACGGCGCGAGTGCGATTAACCTCGGTTATCTGACTCATCCGCGCCCGAGCGGTGGCCAGCCACGCGGCGAAGGGTTTGAGTTAAGAACCGATCGCCACGGTGCGGTACGTGCGGGTGCCGGTCTGCTGATCACTACCGAGCCACGGCCGAACGAATCGAAACACCACAAGGACCTGCCGGAAACCGCTGAACGCCTCGCCACGGCCAGCGATCAGCAGGACGGATTCGCCGTTCAAGCCAAAGAGCTTCAGGCCCAAGAGGCAGGCGATCAGGACGACGTCGCCAAGGCGCTGCACGCCCAGCATCAAGGCATACTCGGTAGCGGTCCAGCCAATCTCACCGCCAACGAATTCCCCGAGTTCACCGAGCCACATCTGGTCCTCGCCAGTCCCGCCGGCATCGCCCTGACCACACCGCGCTCCAGCCACATCGCCACCGGCGAGCACCTGGCGCTGAGCAGCACCGGCCACACCAGCCTGTCGATCGGCAAACGCCTGCTCGCCAGTGCCAGTCGTGGCATGCGCCTGTTTGTGCAGAGCATGGGTTGGCGTCTGGTCGCCGCCTCCGGCGACATCGACGTGCGCGCACTGAAGGACAGCATCAACCTGCTGGCCAAACTGAACATCACCGCCAACGCCGACCGCATCACCATCACCGCGAAAACCGAACTGGTGATTCAGGGCGGCGGCAGCGCCACCACCTACAACGCCGGCGGCATCACCCACGCCACCAGCGGCCCGTACACCGCGCACGCAGCGAACTTCGCCTACACCGGGGCGAAAAGTCTCGCCGGGGTATTCCCGGAACCGCCGAAACCGGGCAAGGGCAATCTGGAGTTGTTCAACCAGTACGCCGGGCGTCAGGGCATCAAGGAAGGCGATTACGAAGTCATCGATGCGCTGGGTAAAAGCATCAAGGGCAAGCTCGACGGCAAGGGTTTTGCCAGCGTCGCCGGGGCTGCACCGGGGCCTGCGCGTGTGCTGTTCGGCAAGGATCCGGCGGACACCTGGAGCGATGGCAGTTACATCGGAAAACCGGAGTGGCCGTTGAATCCACCGGGTGCCGAAGACGTGCCGAGCCAAGTGCAAGCCATGGTCGCGCAGGTGTTGCCGAGCAAGAGCTGGGAGATGTTGGAGAAGGGTAAGGACATGGCGCAAACAGGGATGAGTGCGATGCAGACCGCGCAAGGTGCGATGCAAACGGCGCAGCAGGTGAAAGGCTTGGCGCAGGGCGGGGTGGCCGGGTTGCCGAAATTGGCGAGTGCGGCGTTGCCGAGTGCGTCCGGGATTCTAGGGGCGGCGAGCAAGGCGGGCAACTTGCCGAGCCTGCCTGCACCGAGTCTGCCAAAACCTTCCTTGAAAACCCCGGGCCTGTTGGCGGGTGAGATGCTGTCATGACCACTGAAGTAGCTGCTGTAAAACGTGAACCTCAAGTTGCCATCGTTCCCCTGAATGCCATCGACATTCAGGATGTCGCCAGCGGTGCGGCAACCTTCGACGCCTGGCTGCAATCGGCTACGGATGGCGTGGTCACGCTTGATCGAATCAAGAACTACGCCGGCTTCCTGCCGGTGGTGGGCAACATCATGGCGCTAGTCGATGCGCTGGGTGACATCGTCACCCTGTCGAACGCCAAGCAACGCGACTTGCTCGCTTGGGCCAGTCTTGGCATCAACCTGATCGGCGTCTTGCCGTTGCCGCCGTCGATGGCCGCGGCGCGGATGACCCTGCGCCCGACGCTGTTTCTGGTGCGTCAGGAAATGAGGGCCAGCAGCAAGGTGTTGCTCAGCACTTCCGTGATCGAGGTGCTGGTCGGCCACCTGAACGCCTCGATTATCGGCACGCTGGATGATTTTGTTGAGCAAGCCAAAGGCAAGTTACCGGGCATTTTGGCGGACGCTGGCAAGCTCGGCGAAGAAATCATTGATCAGATTGCAATAGGCATCGAAGCGGTGGCGTTCGGCAATCTGGATGCCAAAGGTGATCTGAATGCAGCCAGCGCCCAGGCGAGCGCCGCAGCCGATCAATTCAAGAATGATCCGCTGGCGTCATTCAGCAATGTTTTTGGGGCTGCCAACAGCGCCCTGAAGTCGGCAGGCAAAGGCCTGGCCAACAGCGTGGCGCAAAACCTTGTCCCCGATGACTTCAAAAAAACCGTTTCTGACGAAACCAAAAAACTGCGCGCCATGGGCCCGGAGCTGCGTACGCAGTTGAGCAAGCTCGACGATGAGTCGGTGCAGAACTCGATCGGCTGGTTGCTGCTGATCCTCTCCAGTGCCGTGACCTTGTGGCGCAAGCGCAATGCCCATGGGCAGAACGCCGCGGTCCACCCGGACAAGACCGGTCAGGCGAAGCGTACGGCATCCGAGGGGCAGTTGGCCTCTAACGGCCAACAGGCTTCGGCGACTCACGCACCCGAGCCGAAAAAAAACTGCGCCTGCGCCAGCACGGGGCGCAGTATCAATTTCGCCATAGGCTCTGAAAGCCTCAGTCATACCGATTTCAGCCTGCCCGGC
>NZ_AKJR01000129.1:0-20101 GCF_000282235.1 Pseudomonas sp. GM24
AGCTGCGATCTTTTGATCTTTCAAAAACAGAAAGATCGCAGCCTTCGGCAGCTCCTACAGGTGAAGTGTAGAGCCAGCAAAAACCGCGACCTTTCTATTTGCATCAACCGAGCTGAGCGGCCACGTCTTCCGGAATGTCCGCGTTGGAGTAAACGTTCTGCACGTCATCCAGGTCCTCGAGCATGTCGATCAGCTTGAGTACCTTCTCCGCACCTTCCAGATCCAGCTCGGCGCTGGTGGTCGGCTGCATGACGATTTCCGCGTCATCCCCCTTGAACCCGGCGGCTTCCAGCGCGTTACGCACCGCGTAGAAACTGGTGAACGAGGTAAACACGTCAATCGAACCGTCTTCATGGCTGACCACGTCATCGGCATCGGCTTCCAGCGCCGCTTCGGTCAGCGCATCTTCATCGACGCCCGGCGCGAAGCTGATCTGGCCTTTGCGTTCGAACAGGTACGCCACCGAACCGTCGGTGCCGAGGTTGCCACCGCACTTGCTGAAAGCATGACGAACGGCTGCCGCAGTACGGTTGCGGTTGTCGGTCATGCATTCGACCATCACCGCGACGCCGCCCGGGCCGTAACCTTCGTAGGTCAGCTCTTCAACGTTGTCCGCTTCGGTGGCACCGGCGCCGCGCGCCACGGCGCGATCGATGATGTCACGGCTCATGTTCGCGCTCAGTGCCTTGTCCAGGGCCAGACGCAGACGCGGGTTGGATCCGGGATCACCGCCACCCTGACGGGCCGCAACGGTCAGTTCGCGGATCCACTTGGTGAAGATCTTGCCTCTCTTGGCATCCTGACGTTCTTTGCGGTGCTTGATGTTCGCCCACTTGGAATGACCTGCCATAACTCGCTCCGAATTCTCTTTGAAACGTTGCCCGCCCTGCTCATGCAGCGGCCAGCAAACAAAAAAATCTCGACCTGCTCTCTATAGAAAGAAAAAAGGCGCATCCGAAGATGCGCCTTCAGGCCCGTCTTACTCAGCCTTTGGCGTTTCGCGCAAACGAATGTGCAGCTCGCGCAGTGCCTTGGCATCCACGACACCCGGCGCTTGCGTCATCACGTCGGCAGCACTCTGGGTTTTCGGGAATGCGATCACTTCACGGATCGACTGGGCGCCGGTCATCAGCATCACCAGACGGTCCAGACCGAAGGCCAGACCACCGTGCGGCGGCGCACCGTATTTCAGCGCGTCGAGCAGGAAGCCGAATTTCTCTTCCTGTTCCGCTTCGTTGATGCCCAACAGGCGGAATACCGCTTGCTGCATTTCCTTGCGGTGGATACGGATCGAACCGCCACCCAGCTCGGTGCCGTTCAGCACCATGTCGTACGCGCGGGACAGAGCGCCAGCCGGGTTGGCTTCCAGTTCTTGCGGGGAGCACTTCGGCGCGGTGAACGGGTGGTGCAGCGCGGAGAAGCTGCCGTCGTCGTTTTCTTCGAACATCGGGAAGTCGACGACCCACATTGGTGCCCACTCGCAGGTCAGCAGCTTGAGGTCGTGACCGAGCTTGATGCGCAGTGCGCCCAAGGCTTCGCTGACGATCTTGGCCTTGTCGGCGCCGAAGAACACGATGTCGCCGTCAACTGCACCCACGCGATCGAGGATGGCGTTGAGGTTTTCCAGCGGGATGTTTTTCACGATCGGCGATTGCAGACCTTCAACACCGGCTGCACGCTCGTTGACCTTGATGTACGCCAGGCCCTTGGCACCGTAGATGCCGACGAACTTGGTGTAATCGTCGATCTGCTTGCGTGGCATGCTTGCGCCGCCTGGAACGCGCAGTGCGGCGATACGGCATTTCGGATCGTTGGCCGGGCCGCTGAACACTTTGAAATCAACTTCTTTGAGCTGATCGGCGACGTCGACCAGTTCCAGCGGGTTACGCAGGTCTGGCTTGTCGGAACCGTAGCGGCGCATGGCTTCTTCGAAGGTCATGTGCGGGAATTCGCCGAACTCCAGACCCAGCACTTCCTTGAACAGGTTGCGGATCATTTGCTCGGTCAGGCCCATGATCTCTTTTTCATCGAGGAAGCTGGTCTCGATGTCGATCTGGGTGAATTCTGGCTGACGGTCGGCACGCAGGTCTTCGTCGCGGAAGCACTTGGCGATCTGGTAGTAACGGTCGAAGCCAGCGACCATCAGCAGTTGCTTGAACAGCTGTGGCGATTGCGGCAGGGCGAAGAACGAACCGGCATGGGTACGGCTAGGCACCAGATAGTCACGCGCGCCTTCAGGCGTAGCGCGGGTCAGGATCGGCGTTTCAACGTCGAGGAAGCCGTTCTCGTCGAGGAAGCGACGGATGCTGGTGGTCATGCGCGAGCGCAGACGCAGCTTCTCGGCCATTTCCGGACGACGCAGGTCGAGGAAGCGATAACGCAGACGGGTTTCTTCGCCAACGTCGGAGAACTCGTTCAGCGGGAACGGCGGGGTTTCCGACTCGTTCAGCACTTCCAGTTCATAACCCAGCACTTCGATCATGCCCGACGCCATGTTGGCGTTGGTGGCACCGGCCGGACGCAGACGCACCTTACCGGTGATCTTCACGACGTACTCGCTGCGCACGCGATCGGCAGCGGCGAAGCTCTCGGCGCGATCCGGATCGAACACTACCTGAGCCAGACCATCACGATCACGGATATCGAGGAAAATCACCCCGCCGTGGTCGCGACGACGGTGAACCCATCCGCAAAGGGTAATTTCCTGGCCTTCCAGGCTTTCGTTCAGTTGGCCGCAATAGTGGCTGCGCATCATGGTCGTGGTTCGCTTCTCGTAATTCGAAAAATTCGGTGGAGCTCCCGTTGCTTTTCAAGCAATGCGGAAACTCACGCGTGTCGTTCAACCCGGGGTTGAACCCTAGTCAGATTTGTCGCCACCGGCCAGGTTCTTCTTGGCGCCGGTCTTGAAATCGGTTTCGTACCAACCGCCGCCACTGAGGCGAAAGCCTGGCATCGACAGTTGCTTCTTGAGCTCTGGCGCCTGACAGGCAGGGCAGTCGACCAGCGGTGCCTCGCTGATCTTTTGAATGGCTTCCAACTGATGACCACAGGAAGCACATTGATAATCGTACATCGGCATGGGGGGTGTCTCGGCGATCAGGTTGCCACCGCGCGCAGGGCTTTGCGGCGAAAGAGCGGGATTATATCGATTAAATGCGGCCTGTGCAGCCGTAAGACTGCACAGGCCGCGACCTCGTTTGCAACTGCCGTTTCAGAGCGATTCGACAGGTGTAGCTTGCTTGACGCCGTTCATGACACACACCACCCGCACCAGCGCACTGAAATTTCTCACCCCGCCATGACGCAGATGCACTTCACGGTCGACGTGGGACAACAGCGAGCTGATCGAACAGCAGTTGTCTGCGGCCATATTGCCAAGGATGTTCCAGTAGACCCGCTCCAGCCGCAGGCAGGTCGCATAACCGTTCAGACGCACGGATCGTGACGATGGCTGAACCAATGCCATGTCGAATTCGTGGACGAACGGATCGACTTTCAATTCATGCGGCAAGCCGACAATCCTGTCGCCTCGCCTGTCTCCCTCTACCATATCGGTGACACTCCTTTGCCATCTCTGCTTGTTTGAAAAGTCACATCCTGTGGCTTTCATAAAAGCGCAGACACAACGTTATAGCCAGACGACTTATTGACCGACAACGTAGGAAAAGCCAACGATACAGGTGGGATTGCGGACAGCGCGCGAGCCTTCTGCTGCTGGCCCGCGCACCGGCAGATTTACGCTTCCAGCAAGGCGCGCAGCATCCACGCGGTTTTCTCGTGAACCTGCATGCGCTGGGTCAACAGGTCTGCGGTCGGCTCATCGCTGACCTTGTCGAGCAGCGGGAAAATGCCACGCGCCGTGCGGGTCACGGCTTCCTGGCCGTCGACCAGTTGTTTGATCATGTCTTCGGCACTCGGCACACCCACTTCTTCCTTGATAGAAGAAAGGCGTGCGTAGGTGGCGTAGGCGCCTGGCGCCGGAAAGCCCAAGGCGCGAATACGCTCGGCAATCAAATCAACGGCCAGCGCGAGTTCGTTGTATTGCTCTTCGAACATCAAGTGCAGCGTCCGAAACATCGGACCGGTGACGTTCCAGTGGAAGTTGTGGGTTTTCAGATACAGCACGTAGGTGTCCGACAGCAGACGCGATAAGCCTTCGACGATGGACTTGCGGTCTTCTTCACTGATACCGATATCGATTGCCATGTTTACCCCCTAACGGCGATTGAATTCATCCAACAGGTGCAGACCCACTCTAGCAAGGCTGTCGACACCCCGCAGCCCCGATCAGATGCACACGCTGCGACAAATCGACCGACGCCATGCCGCTGGCCGGGCTGATTTGAGTAGCCGCAGGCTTTGCTGTTAAATAGACAGTGTGTCGCCATGCCCCATTTTTCGGGGCGTTGCGCATAGGCTGATGCCGTGAACGTGTCCACCGCCTCTTATTTTGTCCCGAAGCGAACCGTGCGCCTTCAGCTCTTCCTTGTGAGCCGTCATAAACGTGAGCCAATCAAAATGTTGAAAATCGTCCACCTGCTAATGGGCGCAGCGGCACTGCTGCTGTCGTTCATACCCAGCTTGAAATCCGAAGCCGTTCCCTACCTGCAACAACCCGATGCACTTTACCTGGCCTTTTTCGGCCTGCTGAACCTGGTGATTGCTCCTGTGATTCCTTTCTGGAACAAAGGCCCTCGTCAGCATCTGCAAAACCTGGTCAGCGCGCTGCTGGTACTGACTGTCGTCCTGCAAACCCTGACCCTGATCGCGCCGATGCCCGTCATCGCCGGCCAGCCAGCCGTACTGTTCACCCTGGTGATCGCGCTGGTTGCCGTGGTCCTGCATCTGGCTGTGAGCTTCTATCGTTCTTCACCTGCTGCTGCTCCAACCAGCTATGACATGACCAATCGTGATACCGGTACCGTCAAGTGGTTCAACACCTCCAAAGGCTTCGGTTTTATCTCCCGGGATTCCGGCGATGATATTTTCGTGCACTTTCGCGCGATCCGTGGCGAAGGTCATCGCGTACTGGTCGAAGGCCAGCGCGTGGAGTTCTCGGTGATGAACCGCGACAAAGGCCTGCAAGCCGAGGATGTGATCGCCGCACTGCCGCGACGCTGATCCAGGCATAAAAAAACCGCGAGCAGCCTGCTGTTCGCGGTTTTTTTACGCCTGATGAAAAGTACCTGCCTCAGTAGTGTGGCGGGGGCGCCTCATCCTCAAAGGACTCGAACTGACCGACCATCTCTTCCTGACGCTTGAGCATTGCTGCCATTTGCAATTGCAGGCGCTCGACCACGCGCTGCTGAGCGACCAGTACGTCGTTCAATGCCTGAATAGTGTCATCCTGAAATGCCAGACGGCTTTCCAGATCGGTAACGCGGTCTTCCAGGCTCATGAATCAGCCCTCCAGAAACGTAAAGTCTTCGGTCAACACCAGACGCAACTTTGCGCGAATGGCCTCTACTTGCTCGGCATTGTAAGGCTTGGCCGGCAGCTTGCCCCAGACCGGCGCCGGCCAGGCTGCGTCATCGCGTTTGCGCACAATCACATGCATATGCATCTGGCTGACAACGTTACCCAGGGTGGCGACGTTCATTTTGTCGGCATCGAACAGATCCTTGAGCAGCTCAGCCAGCGCGGTGGTTTCAAGCCAAAACTGTTGCTGATCGGCGACATCCAACTGAAACAACTCACTGATATCGTCGCGACGAGGCACCAGGATGAACCAAGGGTAGTTGGCGTCATTGGACAGCAGCAGTCGGCACAGAGGGAAATCACCGATGGTCAGCGTGTCCTGTTGAAGTCGTGAATCTAAAGCAAACACTGCGCGCACTCCCGGCTGATCTTCATTATTCAGCTTAGCGGCGATCCTTATGGACGGCGCACCAAGCGACAGGACGGCAGCATACCTGCGAATGCGCCTGCCTTCACGGCGACGGTGTACCCCATCGCCCTGCGAACGCCCCGACATGTGACATTTGCGAGCACAACGCACCAGCATGAAACCAGCATCCAGACTCAGCCCGACAAAATGACCGAAAACAGCAGAGACGTTCAGCGTCATCGCCCCTGCAAGCTGTATGAATTCAGAACAGCTGTAAATTTTTTTGCACCAAAACTGCACAGTGCGTCTACGCTCACTGCGTCGGGCATCCGCCAAATACTCACTGGCGGGGTGAACCGGTAACGTTTTTGGTTGTCACGCGCGTTTCTCGGCGTGGCAACACCATAGGAGGTATGGCGTCAAGCACAGAAAAAATCAGGCTTGAAGCCCCGCTTTCACAAGGTTTTCACAAACACAGGCGGGTGTTCAGAAAAATAACCGCAGCAAAATTGCGGTTTGTGCACGCTTGTTGCATTCGTACCCATATGGACTATAAGCGCACCACTGGAAGTGGATGCCTTAAGCCCCATAAGAACAGTGGCAGGGTTGCCCGATGGAGATTCAAGTGTTTTGCCAGGGACTCTTTTTTACCGATGCAAAAAGGCCCATAAACAGCGAGAAAGTTGTCAGTCCGGCTGCGTCGGTACTGTGAATTTGCGACATCCACCACGCCATTTGCGACAACGTCGTAAAGATGCTGAAAGGTTGGATTAGCAAGTATCGCCAACATTGTCGGCGTGATATAAGTTTGCGCCGACACAAAAAGAAAGAGCCGCCCAGATAATAAAACAGGTGGGACGGCAGTACTCTTCTAAAACCAAAGGAGCAAATCACGATGCGCGTGATGAAGTGGAGCATGATCGCACTGGCAGTTGCAGCAGCAGCCAGTACTCAAATGGCTACGGCCGCACCGTTTGTAAGTGACCAGTCTGAAGCCAAAGGTTTTGTTGAAGACGCGAAACTCACCGAGACGTTGAAGAACTATTACTTCAACCGCGACAACAAGAACGGCGGCCGCGACCAGAAAGACTGGACCCAGGGCTTCCTTAGTAACTTCAGCTCCGGTTACACCCAAGGTACTGTCGGTGTTGGTATCGATGCCTACGGTTACCTGGCACTGAAACTGGACGGCGGCGACGGTACTTCCGGTTCGGGCAACATGAGCCGCAGCGATACCGTTAACCCGAACAACGGCGCTCGCGACGTTAACGACAGCCAGGGCAAAGCAGGCGCGTCGGTCAAATTCCGCGTTTCCAAAACCGAACTGAAATTCGGCGACATGCAGCCAAGCACTGCTCCAGTGTTCGCTGTCGGCGGCTCCCGTATCCTTCCGCAAACGGCTACTGGCTTCCAGTTGCAGAGCAGCGAAGTCAAAGACCTTGACCTCGAAGCCGGTCATTTCTACTCGGCTTCCAGCCAGGACAAAAATGCCCGTAACGGCGGTCTGTACGCTAACTACGCAGGCGTAGAAGCCGACTCGATCGACTACTTCGGTGGTAAATACAGCATCACCGAAAACCTGAGCGCATCGCTCTACGGCGCCAAGCTGGAAGATATCTGGAACCAGTACTACGCCAACGTGAACCTCACCACCCCATTCAGTGGTGACACTTCGCTGAACACTGACTTCAACATCTACCGCACCACCGACACCGGTGACAAGCTGGCAGGTGACATCAGCAACACTGCCTTCTCCCTGGCAACCGCGCTGTCGTTCCTGAAAGCACACACCTTCACCCTGGCCTTCCAGAAGGTCAACGGCGATACCCCGTTCGACTACATCGGCGTGGGCAAGAACAACCGCGGTGGCGACTCGATCTTCCTGGCTAACTCCATCCAGTACTCTGACTTCAACGGTCCTGGCGAGAAATCCGTTCAAGCTCGCTACGACCTGAAAATGGCCGAGTACGGCGTTCCAGGCCTGAGCTTCATGGTTCGTTACGTTAAAGGTTGGGACATCGACGGTACCAGCACTCCAGCTGGCAGCCCTTACACCGGTCTGTACGGTGAAGATGGCAAACACCACGAAACCAACTTTGAAGCCAAGTATGTTGTTCAGTCTGGCCCGGCTAAAGACCTGTCCTTCCGCATTCGTCAAGCCTGGCACACTGCCAACGCTGACCAAGGCGAAGGCGATGTCAAAGAGTTCCGTCTGATCACCGAATACCCACTGAACATCTTGTAATTGTCAGTGGTTAGTTTGGAAGCATAAAAAAAGGCCCATCTTGCGATGGGCCTTTTTATTGCCGGTCACTTGCAATAGTTGCCTGACCGACAAGTCAGGCAATTAATTAGCAACCTATCATTGTGTTGCCGATTCCTGCACCACACGAATCACCCGTTGTGGAAAAGGAATATCAATGCCTGCAGTCTTTAAACGATCGCGCGACTGTTCGTTAAACATGAACATCACGTCCCAGTAATCTGCAGTTTTAACCCACACACGCAGCGAAACAGTGATCGAACTGTCGCCCAAGGTCGAAATCACGGCCTGCGGCGCCGGATCCTGCAACACGCGCTCATCCTTGGCCAGATCCAGCAACACCTGACGGGCCTTCTGCAGATCGGCTTCGTAATCAACGCCTACATCAAATACGACTTTGCGAGTCGGCTGACGGTTGGTGTTAGTAATGATGCCGTTCGACAGGTTGCCGTTTGGCACGATGATGGTTTTGTTGTCGCCAGTACGCAGCACGGTGTGGAAAATCTGGATGCTGTCGACCGTACCGGCTACACCTTGCGCCTCGATCCAGTCACCGATACGGAACGGACGGAACAGCAGAATCAGCACGCCGCCAGCGAAGTTCGCCAGGCTGCCCTGCAACGCCAAACCGATGGCCAGACCAGCCGCACCGATCGCCGCAACGAAGGAGGTGGTTTCAACGCCGATCATCGAAGCGACGCTGACAATCAGCAGCACTTTGAGAATGATGTTCGCCAGGCTGCTGATAAAGCCTTGCAGCGCCAAGTCAGCGTTGCGCAGAGCCAACAGACCGCCGAGCTTTTGCGTGACCTTGTTGATCAGCCACCAGCCGATGGCCAGGGTAATCACTGCCAACAGCACGCGGCTGCCGTATTCCATGATCATCGGGATCCACGCCTGGGATGCCTTGACCAGGTTGTCCACCTCAGCATTCAAATCCATGTTCTATCTCCTGATTTCCGGCTACCCGGGCTGTAAAAAATCAGCGGCAGAAAGACTGAACCTGTTGGGGCTCAATCGTTTCTGCCGTTGCTTGGGCCTCGGACGCTGAAAACGCCGAGAGGTTCCCCGACCGGGAAGCTTAGTCGCGGAAGTTGTTGAACTGCAGGGGCATGCCGAATTCCTTGGCCCGCAGTGCCGCGATGGCCTCTTGCAGGTCATCACGCTTCTTGCCGGTCACACGCACTTGCTCGCCCTGAATGGCAGCCTGCACTTTGAGTTTGGCGTCCTTGATGTGGCCGACGATTTTCTTCGCCAGCTCCTTGTCGATGCCTTCCTTGAGCACGGCGTCCTGCTTCATCAGTTTGCCCGATGCGTAGGCGTCTTTGACTTCAAGGCACTGCACGTCGATCTTGCGCTTGACCAGCGCCAGCTTGAGGATTTCGATCATCGCTTCCAGCTGGAACCCGGCTTCGGCGGTCAGGCTGACGGTGAGGTCCTTTTCCTTGAACTCAAAGCTGCCTTTGCCTTTCAGGTCATAACGACGATCAAGTTCCTTGACGGCGTTCTCGACCGCGTTGGTGAGTTCGTGTTTGTCCAGTTCGGATACCACGTCGAACGACGGCATGTAATCTCTCCAATAAAAAGGCGCGCTCGATGTGGATGGAGCGCGCTTGGCTTGCGGTTAAAATCGGGCTCATTATAACGGGTCTTTTCCCACCGACACGGCGAGCCGCACATGCCTGTACGCAATCGAGCAAAAAACTGATGTCCACCCCCTGGCATGTATTGGGCGCCGGCAGCCTCGGCACGCTGTGGGCTACACGTCTGGCCCGCGCCGGCCTACCGGTCAGATTGATCGTGCGTGATGCCGAGCGCTTGCGCAGCTATGAAGCAGCGGGCGGGTTGACGCTGGTCGAACATGGCTTGGCCAGCACCTACGCGATCCCCGGCGAGACACCGGATAGTCCCGAGCCGATCAGCCGTTTGCTGGTGGCCTGCAAAGCCTACGACGCAGAAAACGCCGTCGCCCGCCTCGCCCCACGACTGACAGCGGACGCCGAACTGATCCTTCTGCAGAACGGCCTCGGCAGTCAGGACGCCGTCGCCAACCGTGTGCCACTGGCACGCTGCATCAGCGCTTCAAGCACCGAGGGTGCATTTCGCGATGGCGACTGGCGCGTAGTGTTTGCCGGCCACGGTTTCACCTGGCTGGGCGACGCTGGCCATCCGGTCGCACCGATCTGGCTGGACGATCTGGAGGCCGCGAAAATCCCCCACGAATGGAGCATCGATATTCTCACGCGGCTGTGGCGCAAACTGGCGCTCAACTGCGCGATCAATCCGCTGACGGTGCTGCACAACTGTCGCAATGGCGGACTGCAGGAGCATCACTGCGAAGTCGCCACCCTGTGCGGCGAACTCGCCGAGCTGCTGGAGCGTTGCGGCCAGCCGGCCGCCGCCGACAATCTGCAACAGGAAGTCGAACGGGTCATCCACGCGACCGCCGCCAATTACTCGTCGATGTATCAGGACGTCGCCAACCAGCGCCGCACCGAGATCAGCTATCTGTTGGGCCACGCCTGCAAAGTCGCCGCGCGCCATCAACTGAACCTGCCGCACCTCAATCAATTGCAGCAGCGCCTGGTCACTCATCTGCACAGCCTTGGATTGCCCAGCGACTGAGCAGCGGCTACGCTGGCCACTTGTTCCTTTGCTGCGAAAAACCTGATGCCATTGCGCCAGCGTCTCGAAAACCTGCCGGTCGGCCAGAAACTGCTGGCTGCCCTGTTGGTGCTGTTGACCACTGTTCTGCTAGTCGCCAACCTGACCTTTATCAGCGCCGCCTATTACATCTCCCAGGAAAGCATGGCACCGCAGGCCTTGCAGACCATCGGCCGACTGATTTCCAACCCGAGTCTGGTCAGCGAAGCCCTGCAATCACCGCAAAGCGCCGAGCGCCTGCTCAAAGAACTCGACAGTTACTCACCGCTACGCGCCGCCGCGCTGTATGACGGCAAGGGCGAACGCCTGGCGCAAGTCCAGCGTGGCGATAAACTCAACTTGCCGGAGCGCTATCGGCACATCGAAGCGTGGCAACTGACTGAATTTCGCAGCAACCAGTTGATCACCCTGCCCCGCCCCGGCACCGCGCCGGGCCATCTGTTGCTGGTCGCCAGCAGCGAACTGCCGATGGCGTTCTACACCGGCACCCTGACCGCGAGCCTCGGCATTCTGATTTTCAGTGTGTTGCTGTGGCTGGTGATTGCCCGGCAGATCAAACGCCTGATCACCCGGCCGATCCATCAACTCGAGGAATTGTCGCGTCAGGTCACCCGCGAGGAGAACTACGCTCTGCGTGCCTCACGCGGCAATCATGACGAAATCGGCAGCCTCGCCGAAGCATTCAATACCATGCTGTCGCGCATCGAAGCCCGCGAACAGCAACTCAAACGTGCCCGCGATGACTCGCAAGCGGCCTATGATCAGGCGCAGGGGCTGGCCGAGGAAACCCGCCACACCAACCGCAAGCTGGAACTGGAAGTCCAGGTGCGCAGCAAGATCGAGAAGAAGCTCACCGGCTTCCAGAATTACCTCAACAGCATCATCGACTCGATGCCCTCGGCACTGATCGCCCTCGACGAGCAGCTTTACGTCACCCAGTGGAACCAGGAGGCCAGCGCCCTCTCCGGCACCCGACTCGACGAAGCGCTGAACCAGCCGATCTTCCTCGCCTTCGAACCGCTCAAGCCGTTTCTGCCGCAGCTCAAGCAGACCGTCGAGCAGCACACCGTGGCGAAAATCGAACGGGTAACCTGGTTCAAGGACGACGAACCGAAGCATTACGCGCTGACCTTCTACCCATTGATGGGCGGTGCCGGGCGTGGCGTGGTGATCCGTATCGACGACATCACCCAGCGTCTGTCGCTGGAAGAAATGATGGTGCAGTCGGAAAAAATGCTCTCGGTCGGCGGTCTCGCCGCTGGCATGGCCCACGAAATCAACAACCCGCTGGGCGCGATCCTGCACAACGTGCAGAACATCCGGCGACGCCTGTCCGCCGATCTGCCGAAGAACCTCGAAACCGCCGAGCAACTGGGCATCGAACTGGATACCGTGAACCGCTACCTGCAGGGCCGGGAAGTGCCGCAACTGCTCGACGGCATTCAACAGGCCGGCGCCCGTGCGGCGAAAATCGTCACGCACATGCTCAGCTTCAGCCGGCGCAGCACCCGGCAAATGGCGCCGTGCGATCTGCCGGCGCTGATCGATCAAGCCGTGGAGATCGCCGGCAATGACTTCGATCTGGCCATCGGTTTCGACTTCAAGGGGCAAGCGATCATCCGCCAGTTTGACCCGGCGCTCGGTCCGGTGCCGGGCACTGCCAACGAACTGGAACAGGTGCTGCTCAATCTGCTGAAAAACGCCGCGCAGGCGATTCACCAGCGCGAAGACGACAGTGAGCCGGGGCGGATCATCCTGCGCACCAAACTGAATCCGCCGTGGGCCGAGATTCAGGTTGAAGACAATGGCATCGGCATGAGCGAGAACGTGCGCAAGCGCACCTTCGAGCCCTTCTTCACCACCAAGGAAATCGGCCAGGGCACAGGGCTTGGCTTGTCGGTGTCGTACTTCATTATTACCAACAATCACAAAGGGCAGATGGAGGTGCAGTCAGCACCGGGCCAGGGCACCTGTTTCACCTTGCGCCTGCCGCTGACGCAACCGCTGTCCATCGCTGCCGAAACCAATCAATTATCGAGGTAACCCATGGGCTTTCGCCTGTCGAAAATCTACACACGCACCGGTGACAAAGGCGAAACCGGCCTGGGCGATGGCCGCCGCGTGCCCAAGGATCACCCACGCATCGAAGCGATTGGTGAGGTCGATACGCTGAACAGTCAGGTCGGCGTGTTGTTGGCCGGGTTGATTGCCGAACGCAACACGTTTCCGGGGTTGAATGAACTGATCGAGGTGTTGGCGCCTTGTCAGCACCGCTTGTTTGATCTGGGTGGCGAGTTGGCGATGCCGGCGTATCAGGCGTTGAATGCCGCAGAGATCGAACGACTGGAAGCCGCGATCGATGTGTGGAACGAGGAATTGGGGCCGCTGGAGAATTTCATTCTGCCGGGCGGGTCGATGTTGATTGCGCAGGCGCATGTATGCCGGAGCCTAGCGCGGAGTGCCGAGCGGCGCTGTCAGCATTTGAATGCGCTGGAGCCGTTGGCCGGGGTGGGGCTGGCGTACATCAATCGGTTGTCGGATTTGTTGTTTGTCGCGGCGCGAATGATTGCGCGGCGGCAGGGGATTGCGGAGATTCTTTGGCAGCCGGCGGCAAAACCCGCAGAGATGTAGTGTTTGATCGGCCGCCATCGCTGGCAAGCCAGCTGCCACAGGGTTTCATGGTGTACACAACATTTGTGAACGGCACTAAAACCTGTGGGAGCTGGCTTGCCAGCGATGAGGCCGCTAGCCTTTACAGAGAGTCAGGCCAGAACGCGCGAATCCCCGCCACGCCTTGCGCACCCACGCCCCAGGCTTTTTCGCGCTCCGCCGGGCCAACCCCACCCAACAAAAATACCGGTTTACTGAAGCCCTCGATCAACACCTGAGCCTGTTCCCAACCCAGCGGCTGCGCATCCGGGTGGGTCAAGGTCGGTTGTACCGGCGACAGCGTGACGAAATCCACGCCCATCTGCTCGGCCAGCGCCAGTTCCTCAGCGCTGTGGCACGACGCCGCCAACCAGCGCTCCGCGGGCAACGGACGCCCCGCCGCCGCGTATTTACGCAACTGTGCGGAGGTGATGTGCCAACCGGCCGACGGGAAATCGCCGAGCCATTCGAACGGCCCCTTGATCATCAACTGCGCCTTACCGGCACATAGCCCCGCCGCGTCTACAGCCAGATCACGGTACTTGGGGTCATAGCCGTTCGGTGCGCGCAGCTGGATCAACTTGATCCCGCCGGCAATCGCCTTCTGGATACCGCGCAGCAACGCCGGGGTTTCCAGGTCCTCAGGCGTGATCAGGTACTCCGCCGGCAGACGCGCTGCCGCGACGATGGGCTGGTTGGCGGCCGGGAACTCGTAGTTCGCCAGTTCTTTCGCGGTAACCCAGGCCAATGGCTGGCCTTCGGCACCGTGCGGTTCACCGGTGAAGGCCGACACTTCCCAGACATCCAGCAATACCTGCTTGTCGGGATAATCGTGACGCACTTTGATCAGCGGTCGGGCGGCGCCAACGACGATGCCCAACTCTTCGTGCAGCTCACGGGACAGTGCGCTTTCGACCGACTCGTCGGCCTCGACCTTACCGCCGGGAAACTCCCACAGACCACCCTGATGCTGGGTGTCGGCGCGGCGGGCGATGAGGATTTTGCCGCTGTCGTCACGAATGACGGCAGCGGCGACGTGTACACGTTTCACGGATTCAACTCCTCCAGTCCAGCCTTTTGCCACGCCTTGAAGGCGGGCCATTGGTAGACGGTTTCAACATAGGCTTCGTCGGCGGCCGGCAGCTTCACCTGATAAGTGCGCAGACGCACGGCAATCGGCGCGAAGAAGGCATCGGCCAGACTGACACGGCCAAACAGATAGGGGCCGCTCTCGGTGGCAGCGGCACGGCACTCGGCCCACAGCGCGAGCATGCGCTCGATATCAGCCTTGACCTCCGGCGGTACCGGGTTCAGCGGTGCGTCATGGTTGAGGTTGAACGGCATGTGATTGCGCATGGCGAAGAAACCGCTGTGCATTTGCGCGCAGGCGGATCTGGCCTGAGCACGGGCGAAGATATCGCTCGGCCAGAGTTGCTCGGACGGGAACTGTTCAGCGAGGTATTCGGCGATGGCCAGCGAATCCGCGACGGTACCGCGCGAGGTTTGCAGCAGCGGCACCTTGGCGGTCGGCGAGTGCTTGAGCAGCCGTTCGCGGGTATCGGGCTTGCCGAGTTTGATCAGTTCTTCGGTATAGGGTGCGCCGGTCAGTTCAAGCGCCAGGGCGGCGCGCAGGGACCAGGAGGAAAGCAGTTTGTCGCCGATGATCAGGTGCAGGGACATGGTTGGGTGCCTTTCATCAGGATGGACAGGCCGGATCTTCGGTGCCTGACAGGTCGCCATCGCGAGCAGGCTCACTCCTACAGGGATTTGTGAAAGACACAGATCCCTGTGGGAGCCAGCCTGCTGGCGATGCAGGCGACTCGGTCTCAGGTTAGATCACGTGCGGTATTCGGCGTTGATCTTCACGTATTCATGCGACAGGTCGGTGGTCCAGATGGTTTCGCTGCAATCGCCGCGACCCAACTCGATACGGATAGTGATCTCTTCCTGCTGCATCACTGCCGAACCCTGCGCCTCAGTGTAGGTCGCGGCGCGAGCACCACGGCTGGCGATGCACACGTCGCCAAGGAACACGTCGATCTTGCTCACGTCCAGATCCGGCACGCCGGCACGGCCGACAGCAGCCAGGATACGGCCCCAGTTCGGGTCGGAGGCGAACAGCGCGGTCTTGATCAGCGGCGAGTGCGCCACGGTGTAGCCGACGTCGAGGCATTCCTGATGATTGCCGCCGCCATTCACTTCAACCGTCACGAACTTGGTCGCGCCTTCGCCGTCACGCACGATGGCCTGGGCCACGTCCATGCACACTTCGAACACCGCTTGCTTCAGTTTGCCGAACAGCTCGCCTTCGGCGCGGGTGATTTCCGGCAGCGCAGCCTTGCCCGTGGCGATCAGCATGCAGCAATCGTTGGTCGAGGTGTCGCCGTCGATGGTGATGCGGTTGAACGATTTATTGGCGCCGTCGAGCATCAAATTGTGCAGGACTTCGCGGGAGACTTTGGCGTCAGTGGCGATGTAGCCAAGCATGGTCGCCATGTTCGGGCGGATCATGCCCGCGCCTTTGCTGATGCCGGTGACGGTGATGGTGACGCCGTCATGCTCGAACTGGCGGCTGGCGCCCTTTGGCAGGGTGTCGGTGGTCATGATCCCGGTAGCAGCGGCTTCCCAGTTGTTTTCCGACAGGTCGTCCAGCGCGGCTTGCAGCGCGCCTTCGATCTTCTCGACCGGCAGTGGCTCGCCGATCACGCCGGTGGAGTACGGCAGAATCTGGCTGGCATCAACACCGGTCAGTTCGGCCAGTCTGGCGGTGGTGCGCTCAGCGGCAGCCAGGCCTGGCTCGCCAGTGCCCGCGTTGGCATTGCCGGTATTGGTCAGCAGATAACGCACGGCGTTCTGTACGCGTTTCTTCGCCAGAATCACCGGCGCTGCGCAAAAGGCGTTCAAGGTGAACACGCCCGCCACGGTCGAACCTTCGGCGCAGCGCATCACAACAACATCTTTGCGCCCGGGGCGCTTGATGCCGGCCGAGGCGATACCGAGTTCAAAACCGGCAACCGGGTGCAACGTTGGCAAAGGACCAAGACCAACAGCCATGAATGCGCTCCTTACTCAATGATGTCAGCACCGTCGCGCGCGGCAACGGTGGTTTAAATGGCAAAACGCCGCGACGGCAGGAGCCGGTCGCGGCGCGGGTATTTCAGCGACTGAAACGGGTTTTACTGGATCTGCCCGTGGCAATGCTTGAATTTCTTGCCCGAACCGCAGTAGCACAGTTCGTTGCGGCCCAGCTTCTGCTCATTGCGAACCGGGGCAGTGGCGAGGGCCACATCGACCTCTTCACCGAGTATTTCCGGTTGCTCCAGGCCCGGGGCTTCAGCGTGTTCGAACTGCATGCGGGCGGCCAGTGCTTCGGCTTCCTGACGCAGACGTTGCTCTTCGGCTTCCGGATCTTCGCGGCGCACCTGAACGTGCGACAGCACACGGATCGAATCGCGCTTGATCGAATCGAGCAGCTCGGAGAACAGCGTGAACGACTCGCGCTTGTATTCCTGCTTCGGGTTCTTCTGAGCGTAGCCACGCAAGTGGATACCGTGACGCAGGTGATCCATGGTCGACAGGTGGTCTTTCCACAGATCGTCCAGCACGCGCAGCACAATTTGTTTCTCGAACGAGCGCAGTGCGTCGGCACCGGCCTGATCTTCTTTCTCGTTGTACGCCGCCATCAGCTCGGTCATGAGCTTCTCGCGCAGGGTTTCTTCGTACAGGTGATCGTCTTCGTCGAGCCATTGCTGAATCGGCAATGTCACGCCGAAATCGCTGGCAATCGACGCTTCCAGACCAGCCACGTCCCACTGCTCAGGCAGCGATTGCGGCGGAATATGTGCGCTGACGGTGGCGTTGAGCACGTCCTGACGGAAATCGGCGATGGTTTCACCGATGTTGTCAGCGGCCAGCAACGTGTTACGCATGTGATAGATCACTTTACGCTGTTCGTTGTTGACGTCGTCGAACTCGAGCAGTTGCTTACGGATGTCGAAGTTACGGCCTTCAACCTTGCGCTGCGCCTTCTCGATCGCATTGGTCACCATGCGGTGCTCGATCGCTTCGCCCGGCTGCATGCCCAGGGCTTTCATGAAGTTCTTCACTCGATCAGAAGCGAAGATGCGCATCAGGCTGTCTTCCAGCGACAGGTAGAAGCGGCTGGAACCGGCGTCACCCTGACGGCCGGCACGGCCACGCAGCTGGTTGTCGATACGACGCGATTCGTGACGCTCGGAGGCAATCACCTGCAGACCGCCGGATTCCAGCACTTGCTGGTGACGCTTCTGCCAGTCGGCCTTGATCTGGGCAATCTGCTCAGGGGTCGGGTTTTCCAGCGAGGCAACTTCAACTTCCCAGTTACCGCCCAAGAGGATGTCGGTACCACGACCGGCCATGTTGGTGGCGATGGTCAGGGCGCCCGGACGACCGGCCTGCGCGATGATCTCGGCTTCTTTTTCGTGGAACTTGGCGTTCAGAACCTTGTGTTCGATGCCTTCTTTCACGAGCAAAGCGGACATGTGCTCGGAGGTTTCGATGGTGGCAGTACCCACCAGCACCGGACGACCGGCCGCCATGCTTTCCTTGATGTCCGCAACGATCGCCGCGTATTTCTCTTCGGCGGTCAGGAACACCAGGTCGTTGAAGTCTTTACGCGCCAACGGTTTGTTCGGCGGAATGACCATGACCTCCAGACCATAGATCTGGTGGAATTCGAACGCTTCGGTGTCAGCGGTACCGGTCATGCCGGACAGCTTGGTGTACAGACGGAAGTAGTTCTGGAACGTGGTCGAGGCCAGGGTCTGGCTCTCGGCCTGGATGTTCAGGCCTTCTTTGGCTTCGATGGCCTGATGCAGGCCTTCGGACAGACGACGACCCGGCATGGTACGGCCGGTGTGTTCGTCGACCAGTACGACCTGGCCGTCCTGCACGATGTATTCGATGTTGCGATTGAACAGCTTGTGCGCACGCAGACCGGCATACACGTGGGTCAACAGGCCCAGGTTGTGTGCCGAGTACAGGCTCTCGCCTTCAGCCAGCAGGCCGACGCGGGTGAGCATGTCTTCGATGAACTGGTGACCGGCTTCGTTGAGTTCGACCTGACGGGTCTTCTCGTCAACGGTGTAGTGGCCAGCCTTGGTGACTTCGCCTTCGACTTCTTCAACGTGCAGTTCCAGCTGCGGGATCAGTTTATTGATCTCCATGTACAGCTTGGAGCTGTCCTCGGCCTGACCGGAGATGATCAGCGGGGTACGCGCTTCGTCGATGAGGATGGAGTCGACTTCGTCGATCACGGCAAAGTTGAGTTCGCGCTGGAATTTTTCTTCCATGCTGAACGCCATGTTGTCGCGCAGGTAGTCGAAACCGAATTCGTTGTTGGTGCCGTAGGTGATGTCGGCGGCGTACGCCAGACGTTTCTCTTCCGGCGGCTGGAACGGCGTCACGACGCCAACGGTCAGGCCGAGGAATTCATACAGCGGGCGCATCCAGTTGGCGTCACGACGCGCCAGGTAGTCGTTCACCGTCACAACGTGCACGCCCTTGCCGGACAGTGCGTTGAGGTAAACGCCCAGGGTCGCTACGAGGGTTTTACCCTCACCGGTGCGCATTTCGGCGATCTTGCCTTCGTGCAAGGTCATGCCACCGACGAGCTGCACGTCGAAGTGGCGCATACCCATGATGCGCTTGCCGGCTTCGCGGGCGACCGCAAAGGCTTCTGGCAGCAGCTTGTCGAGGGTTTCCCCTTTGGCGATGCGGGCCTTGAACTCATTGGTCTTGGCGCGCAATTGATCGTCCGAAAGGGCCACCATTTGCTCTTCGAAGGCATTGACGAGCTGCACCGTCTTGAGCATGCGTTTGACTTCACGCTCGTTCTTGCTTCCAAAAAGTTTCTTTAACAAAGGCGCAAACATATCGGCAGGATCTTCCACACTAAAGGGATGGAGGGCGGCCCCGTGAGCGTCGCCCGTGCAGCCCTCATGGCCGCATGCGAACGAGCATTCTACCCGGAAACGGAAGTGAGGAAAGTGGCGATGTTCCACGATGCTGGCACTGCGCTTTGACGGGGCTCACTTAAAATAGGGGCGTTTTGCTCAACTTCAAGTCATACAAGGCAGAAGTTAGTTGTTGATTTAATGGGTAAAGCGGGGGCAAAAGCAATGGGCGAGTGAGTTTGGCCTTTCTGCTACCATGGCGATTCTGTTACTTCAGGTGTTCGATCATGGCATTTCGCCCTCTTACGGCTAAAGCACCCGCCGTTCTCTTGCGCGAAGCCAAGCCGCTCAAAGCCATCCTCGGCCATGCCCAGCGCCTGGGCCATTTACAACGCCTGCTCGAAAGCCAATTGCAGCCCGCCGCCCGCGAACATTGCCATGTAGCGTCGTGGCGTGAGGGCAGTTTGTTGTTGATCGTCACCGATGGTCACTGGGCCACGCGCCTGCGTTACCAGCAAAAACGCTTGCAGCGACAATTGCAGATGTTTGACGAGTTTGCCAGTTTGACGCGGATTCTGTTCAAGGTGCAGCCGCCGACGGTTCAACGCGGGTCAGCCGGGCACACGATGGATTTGTCCACGGATGCAGCGGCGACGATTCAGGCCACGGCAGACGGGATCACTGATCCGGGATTGCGCGCGGCGCTGGAGCGCCTGGCGGCGCACGCCAAAGACAAGTCCTGACAGCTATCAATAATTGTAGGAG
>NZ_AKJR01000130.1:0-38534 GCF_000282235.1 Pseudomonas sp. GM24
CAAGCCAGCTCCCACAGGGGATTTGCGTCGCTCACAAAACCTGTGGGAGCTGGCTTGCCAGCGATGAGGCCAGCACATGCAATGCAACTTTCCAAGGAAATAGCCCATGCCTGCATTCCACAAAATCCTGATCGCCAACCGCGGTGAAATCGCCTGCCGCATCCAGCGCACCGCGCAAGCCCTCGGCTATCGCACCGTCGCCGTCTTCAGCGATGCCGACGCCGATGCCCTGCACGTGAAAATGGCCGATCAAGCCGTACACATCGGCCCCGCCCCCGTGCAGCAGTCCTACCTGAACACCCGGGCCATCCTCGACGCCGCCCGCCGCAGCGGCGCCGACGCCATCCACCCCGGCTACGGCTTCCTCTCGGAGAACGCCGAATTCGCCCGCGCCTGCAAACAGGCCGGGCTGATCTTCATTGGTCCCAGCGCCGAAGCCATCGAACTGATGGGCAGCAAACGCCGCTCAAAAATCGCCATGCTCGAAGCCGGCGTACCGTGCATCGGCGGTTATCAGGGCGCTGAACAGGATGACGCAACGTTGCTGCGCGAGGCCGAACGCATCGGTTTTCCACTGATGATAAAGGCCAGCGCCGGCGGTGGCGGACGCGGCATGCGTCTGGTGCACGACGCCGCTGATTTGCCAGCGCAACTGCGTACCGCGCGCTCCGAAGCATTGAACGGTTTCGGTAGCGACGAATTGATCCTCGAACAGGCGTTGATCGAACCACGGCACGTCGAAGTGCAACTGTTCGGCGACCAACACGGCAACCTGATCTACCTTGGCGAGCGCGACTGTTCGATTCAGCGTCGCCACCAGAAAGTCATCGAAGAAGCACCTTGCCCGGTGATGACCGCTGAGCTGCGTCAAGCCATGGGTGAAGCGGCGCTCAAGGCTGGCCGCTCGGTGAATTACGTCGGTGCTGGCACGGTGGAATTCTTGCTCGATGCGCGTGGGCAGTTTTACTTTCTGGAGATGAACACGCGTTTGCAAGTGGAACACCCGGTGACTGAATTGATCACCGGACTGGATCTGGTGGCGTGGCAAATATTGGTTGCCGAAGGTCAGCCGTTGCCGCTGACCCAGGACCAGATCCTGCTCAACGGACATGCCATGGAAGTGCGGCTTTACGCCGAAGATCCCGCGCAAGACTTCCTCCCGCAAACCGGTCGAGTAGAGGCCTGGGAGCCGGCGCTGCAACACGGCGCGCGAATCGATCATGGCTTGCTTGAAGGGCAAGCGGTCAGCCCGTTCTACGACCCGATGCTCGGCAAACTGATCGCCCACGGCGCCACCCGCGAAGAGGCCCGGCGCAAACTGTTGCGCGCGGTGCAAGACACGGTGCTGCTCGGGGTGCAAAGCAATCAGCGCCTGCTCGTCAGCCTGTTGCAACATCCGCAGTTCATCAGTGGCGAATTCAGTACCGCGTTTATTGCCCGGCACTTCAGCGAACACCCTTGTTTGCACCGTTACATTGCGGATGCCGAGGAACTGGCGATTGCGGCGATGCTGTTCTATCAAGCAAGCGCCCTCGCCCACCGCGCGCCACTCACCGGCTGGCGCAACAACGCCAGTGTGCCGCTGCATTATCGACTCGGGCTTGATGATCAGAACTGGACAGTGCAACTGCTCGCTCAAGCGCAAGGCGCCTTCACCGTGCAGGTTGCCGAGCGCGCGCTCGAGTTAAAACTCATCGACCAGGACACGCAGTCGCTGACACTGGAAATCGACGGTTTGCGCCAGCGTCACGCGTATCGACTGGATAGCGGGCACCTCTGGCTGTTCAGCCATCCCGGCAGTCTGCGCCTGGAGGATCGAACTCATGCCGTGATCGACAGTCAGACCAGCGTCAGCTCCGGCACCTTGAAAGCACCGATGGACGGCGCCATCGTCGACGTTTTGGTCAGCGAAGGCAGCCCGGTCAGCAAAGGTCAACTGCTGGTGGTACTGGAGGCAATGAAAATGGAGCACCCGCTCAAGGCCGGCATCGACGGCGTGCTCAAGCGGGTGCAGGTCAAGGTCGGCGATCAGGTAAAAAATCGTCAGGTTCTGTTGCAGGTCGAGTAGTCGCCCACACACGCATGCGGGTTTTGACTACGCTCTGAGTTATCAGAACGCGGAAATCAGGAACCCTGCGATGCCTCACTGGCTGGTCATAGATCTGGAAGCCACCACCGATGAGGGTGGCTGGCCGGTCACCGAAATGGAAATTATCGAGATCGGCGCCACACTGGTCGATCGTGCCGGGCGCGAGCAGGATCACTTCCAGCGCTTCGTCAAACCGACGCGGCGGCCGTTGCTCACACCTTTTTGTCGTGAACTGACGCACATCACCCAGGCCAATATCGACACGGCGCAGCCGTTGACCGAAGTCTGGCCGGCGTTCGAACGCTGGCTCGCGCAGCATCAGACGCGCCTCGAAGGCTGGGCCAGCTGGGGCGATTACGACCGCAAGCAGTTGTTGCAGGAATGGCAGCGTCTGCAAATCGACAGTGGATTGAGCAAGGTGCCGCACATGAACCTCAAACAACGCTTCGCCAAGGCCCGACGCCTGGAGCGGCCGTTGGGCCTCAACGGTGCGCTGCAACTGGCTGGCATGCAGTTCAGTGGTCAGCAGCATCGGGCGCTGGAGGATGCGCGCAACACCGCACGGTTGTTGCCACTGGTCTTGCCACTCTAGGGTCAATTCGAGAACTCACCAGACAGAAGCCGGGCAGGTGACGGCGCGAAAAGCCTTGTGCATACTGGCCGCCTCCATTTTTTAACCCTTTTCGAGGAATCGCCCATGTTTAAAGTCAACGAGTACTTCGACGGCACCGTCAAGTCGATCGCCTTTGGCACCGCTGAAGGTCCGGCGACCATCGGCGTCATGGCACCGGGCGAATACGAGTTCGGCACCGCTCAGCGTGAAATCATGCATGTGGTGTCCGGCGCATTGACCGTCAAACTGCCCGACAGCAGCGACTGGGAAACCTTCGCCGCCGGCAGCCAGTTCAACGTTCCGGCCAACAGCAAGTTCCAGCTCAAGGTCGCGGTCGACACCGCTTACCTGTGCGAATACCGCGGCTAAAGCAACGGTTTCACCGCACCAACAAAAATGCCCGTGTCCAAGGACACGGGCATTTTTCGTTTCAGTGACGGACTACTCGAGAATCTCCACCGGCATGCCGACTTCGAGTCGACCATTGCTGTCATTCACCAGATTCTGCCCGAACATCGCACCATCGGCTTGAGCGCGATATTTCTGCAAGGTTGCCAGCGGCTCGCGATCGGCACTGCGCTCACCGGTTTGCGGGTCGATGGTGGTGAGAATGCAGCGCGAACACGGCTTGACCACACGGAACTCGACTTCGCCAATGCGTATGCGCTTCCAGCCATCTTCGGCATACGCCTCGCTGCCTTCGATCACCAGGTTAGGCCGAAAACGCAGCATTTCCAGCGGTCGTCCGACCTTTTGCGATAGATCCTGCAGGGATGCCTCACCAATCAACAGCAGAGGAAATCCATCGGCGAACGCGACCTGATCCTCATCGTTGCCATAGCCCGCCTGGGTGGTGCGAGCGCGATCCAGCGGCACCTGCACCAGCCGGGTCGGCTTGCCGATGAAATCGCTGACCCAGCGCGCGGCCTCATCACCGGCATCCGGCACGCGCAAGGTGTCGCGCCAGATCGTCACACCGCGCAGTTCGGCGTCGTTGCCCGGCAAGGCGATTTCGATGGAGGACTGTTCAGGTGCGCTCAGGGTCAGACCGCCCTGCGCATTCCACAGGGCCGACAACTGACTCATCTTCGCTTCGGCGCGCTGGGTCAGAAAGCGGCCGCTGGCTTCGTCCACGAGCATCCAGCGTCGGTCGCCATCAAGCCCCAGCTTGTCGAGGTCGACGCGTTGCAGCACATCGACTTTGCCGGATTTCAACGGGTAACGATAAAGCGCGCTCAGACGCAGCATGGCCAGCTCCCTGGAGGATAAAAACGCCACCCTATACGAGCTTGATCAGGAATCAAAGAGCAATAACTGTAGGAGTGAGCCTGCTCGCGATAGCGATGTGTCAGCTAATGATTCGGGGCTGACACACCGCTTCCGCGAGCAGGCTCACTCCTACAATGGGTGTGTGATCAGGCCGGGACTTCGTCGAGCATCAGACGCTGGCGCACCACGTCGACCAGCTTGTCCGGCTGGAACTTGGAGAGGAAGTTGTCGCAACCGACCTTCTTCACCATCGAGTCGTTGAAACTGCCGGACAGCGAGGTGTGCAACACCACGTACAAGCCACGCAGACGCGGGTCATTGCGAATTTCGGTGGTCAAGCGATAACCGTCCATTTCCGGCATTTCCGCATCGGTGAAGATCATCAGCAGTTTGTCGGTCATGTTCACGCCAGTATCGGCCCAGGCCTTGAGCATGTTCAGGGCTTTCAGACCATCGCTGGCAATGTGCATCTTCACGCCGAGCTGGCCGAGGGTGTCGCGCAATTGCGAGAGGGCCACGTTGGAGTCGTCCACCAGCAGTACTTCACGGCCACGGGCGCGCTCCAGCACCGGATCTTCGAGTTTTTCACGCGAGACCTTGGCGTTGTACGGGACGATTTCGGCGAGGACTTTCTCGACGTCGATGATTTCCACCAGTTGATCGTCGACCTTGCTGATCGCAGTCAGATAGTGCTGACGCCCGGCGCTGGTCGGCGGCGGCAGAATGGCTTCCCAGTTCATGTTGACGATGCGGTCCACACCGCCCACAAGGAATGCCTGCACCGAACGGTTGTACTCGGTGACGATGATGGTGCTGTTTGGGCCTGGCACCAATGGACGCATGCCGATTGCCTGCGACAGATCAATCACTGGCAAGGTCTGACCGCGCAGATTGACCACCCCGCACACAAACGGATGACGCTGCGGCATCAAAGTCAGTTTCGGCAGTTGCAGCACTTCCTGGACCTTGAACACGTTAATCGCGAACAACTGGCGCCCGGCCAGTCGAAACATGAGAATTTCCAGGCGATTCTCACCCACCAGTTGCGTGCGTTGGTCTACCGTGTCGAGAATGCCGGCCATCAATGACTCCTGGGCTTGTTCTGATGAATTCACTATGTGAGGTTATCGGCGGCAAATGGCAGTTCTTGATTGCCAAACCCGACCCGTCAAAAATGCCATGATCAGGCATTGATGTCACATTAACATCATGCTTTACTGGCCCGGTGATTTTCATCTTCTACATACTCTGCGGCGCGACCTCGGTTTGCACCGTAGGTTCCCGTGTCTAAGGGATTCCCCTAGTAACAATCAGGCCCAACCTGATATTCGCAATATCCAATAGCCATTAATGTGACGCCATTCTCATTGCATGAACGGAGTCAGGCTATTGTGTGCGATCGCAGTTCAGTGGAAACAACCCCTCTGGAACCCCTCAGCCAGTGCACCTGCACGTCTGGGCGCGATCTCCCGACGATTCATGATCGTCGCCACACACGGCATTCCCTCATGAGACATGACGTGGTGGAGATAAGCATGCCAATGGACCGCAAAGAGTGGGTACAACGCTTCCCCGAATTCCTTGTCGAGGCCGAACAACTCTTGGCCAAGTCCGAAGAATGCCTCAGCCATCTGCAACTGATCAGCAATGACAAGGACGCTATCGAGTGCATGCTCAATACCCTCCTGAAACTCGCACGCAGGGCTGAAGCCCTGGCGCTGGAGGCAATTTCCGAGTTCTCTCTGCATATTTACAGCCTGCTCAACCTGACCCAGGATCGCGTCGACCTTCACGAAGAGGCCCTGGTCGCGTTGCAGGATTGCTTCACGTTGATGGCCTGGCAGCTTGAACTGGTCGATCAACAGACCGGGCAACTGAGTCTGGATGAAAGTGAACAGACTTCGCTGATCGAAGCTTTCGCATTCCAGGTTGGTCAAAGCCAGCTCAAGCCGCCACTGACGGGCAAACGTTTGCCTCAATTGCCCTACTCGGGACAAGCCTGATCAACACGCTGTATCCACGCAGGCGCTTGCAGCGAAACGTTGAATGTCGTAATTGAATACTTCATACCTGCCAGCGACAAAATCGAATTAAATAATCACCGACGACAGACACCCATGTTTTCTGCCGACCTCAGGGTTTACCTGTGTGTTAAGAAGCACAACTTCAGGTAACACCTACATCTATCGAACTCAATAAATCGACTTTTTCCATTATGGAACTTGCGTCCAAAACACGTATTTCCTGACTCAATGGACATATATAGCGAGCGCGACCAACGGTATCTTAAGTGGTATTATGCCGCCCATTAGTTGCTTTCAAATTAATGGCACAGTGATTTCAGCGACCGCTGTCCACTGAAGTTGGCGGTCAATACATTCACTGGACCGCGTTGAAACCAATAACATAATTGACAGCATTTTCAGACAGAGACCCGCCAGCCTCAGGCCGGTCTGCCCGCAGCGAACATCCATTGGCTCCATCCGTTATGTACGCCAGTCTCAAGTCAATCACTACATGGCCACCTTCCCGGGAAAATGCACGCCGGTTCACGCTCATACTGTGTGTCGCGGCCACCCTCGGCAGCCTGCTGACCTATGGTCTTTCGACACCCCTTAGCCTCGGGCTGCTACTGCTCGACATCGCCGCTACCGCATGTGTCTGGGTGCAATATCGACTGTCACGCAAATCGATCAAATTTCAGCCTCAGGAGCTCGCCGACCGCTTGCTGGAAGTCCAGGAAAACGAGCGCCATCGCCTCAGCCGCGAACTGCACGACGATATCGGCCAATTGCTGACGGCCGCCAAACTGCAGAGCGAGTGGCTCAAGCGACGCCTGCCGGATGACTTGCAGGAGCAATGCACGGTGCTGTGCGCCACCCTGGAAGAAACCCTGGACAAAGTGCGCGACGTTTCGGCCATTCTCAATCCACGGCAGTTGACCAGCCTGGGGCTTGAAGCCAGTCTGCGTGCACATCTGCTCAAGACATTGACCAACACCAGCGTGCACTGGAGCCTCGATTGCCAGCAGCGCCTCAACGGTATTCCGGAAGAAATGGCGGTCGCCGCCTTTCGCATCACCCAGGAGGCTGTTACCAATATCCTGCGTCACGCCCAGGCAAAAAACCTGGTGATACGCGTGCAACGTCTGCCTAAAGGGCTGACGCTGCTGATCAGCGATGACGGTATGGGATTCGCCCCGTCGGCCAATCCGGGTCGAGAAGGACAACGAGGCATGGCCGGGATGGCCGAACGAATCGAGCAACTGGGTGGCACCCTGAACGTCATCAGCGAACCGGGTAAAGGCACTCAAATCGAAGCACTCTTCCCCTGGGCGCCTCGCGCACTCGAGCGGGCCAGTACGAATAAGGTTATGCGTTGACTTGCAACTTACTTCTGGTGGATGACCACTCGCTGATCAGGGCCGGCGTGCGCGCTCTGGTGCTGGATATTCCCGGTTACGCGGTGATTGGCGAGGCCAATGACGGTTCGCAGTTGCTCGAAATGGTCGAGCAACTGAGTCCGGATATCGTGTTGCTGGATATCTCCATGAAAGAAACCGGTGGCCTGGAAGCCCTGCAACGGCTCAAGCGGGTGCGTCCGCAGAGCAAGGTGCTGATCTTGTCGATGCACACCGATCCGGCGCTGATCATGCAGGCGCTCGAGTCCGGCGCCCACGGCTATCTGCTCAAGGACACGACCGCTACCGAGCTCGAACATGCACTGGAGGCCTTGCGCAACAACGAGCGCTACCTGAGCCCCGCCATCGCACACACCGTGATCAATCAGGCCCTGACCCGTAATCAGAAGCAGCAGCCGGAGGCCGCCGACTCGCACAATCTGACCGCGCGCCAGCTGGAAATCCTGCGTTTGATCGTGCGGGGGAAATCCACCCGGGAAATCGCCAATGGCCTGGGGCTGAGCATCAAGACAGTCGAGACCCACCGCTCACAGATCATGAAGCGCCTGCAAATCTACGACGTAGCGGGCCTGGTACTGTTCGCCGTGCGCGAACAGATCATCAGCCTGGACGACTGACCGAGCGGGCGCCGCCCAACAATGGAGAATGCTCCGGCAAGTGCACGCGCAACGCTGCCGGACGCGCCTCAAATCGCAAGCTCTCACCTTCCAGTGGTTCGCCATCCAGATTGATGCAGAGCCCCTCGGCCACTTTGATTTCGACCCATGGCAAACGGGCTCGGA
The DNA here is from genome assembly GCF_000282235.1 of Pseudomonas sp. GM24. NCBI lineage: Bacteria > Pseudomonadati > Pseudomonadota > Gammaproteobacteria > Pseudomonadales > Pseudomonadaceae > Pseudomonas > Pseudomonas sp. GM24. The sequence continues at coordinate 8,175 of NZ_AKJR01000130.1, forward strand.
CAAACATGTTATCGATGCCGAAACCATCGCTGAGCAGCGTCTTCAACGTGCCCACCAGCTCCTGTGGCGCCGGCAGGATGCTGATATCCAGCAAACCGTCATCGGCCAGCGCTTCCGGGCACAATACGTGCCCGCCACCGGCCTGACGGCCATTGCCGATACCCAGCGCGAGCATTTCGCCACTCCAGTGAAAGTCCGGCCCCTGAAGCTCACCATAAGCAGCATGCAGCTCGCTGAATCGTGACAAACCGGTGAACAGATAGGCTGCACCACCGAGTACTTTTTTCAGGTCCTCGGAAGTATTGGCCGTGACCTGACTGCCGAAACCACCCGTGGCCATATTGAGGAAAATCTGCCCGCCCACCTCGCCCAGATCGATGTCGCGCGGCGGCACATCAAGCAGCTCAAGCGCTTCGGCAGGCTCCAATGGCACACCGGCGGCGCGGGAAAAGTCGTTAGCGGTGCCCAAGGGTAAAAGAACGAGGCTGGCTTTGCCCGGGTGCGCCGCGAGCGCTTCGGCGATGTCGCGCAACGTGCCATCTCCACCACCGGCGATAATCTTTGTGTAGCCGTCCGCCAAGGCTTGCTCCACCCACCGCTGAGCATCCCCTGCCTCCCACGTCAGGCGCACGGCCAGCTCCCAGCCTTGCTTGCGCTTGTCCTCGACGGCGGTGCGTACCGCCTCGTTGAGTGCCTGCTTGCCATGCAAAATCAACAGTGCCCGGCGTTCACTCATCACATCACTCCCTATCGAATCGGTTCGAGACATCTTGACCACTGCCGCCCGCAAAAAAGCCGTCAGACCTGTAATTAATTCGGCCTTCTGGCCTCAACGTCCTACACAGCGGTATTTTTTCTTACAAAACATGCGGAATCGGCTTAATTGACCCGGCTTCGACATTGGGTCACCGTGTGCCGGCGGTAGCAATCTTCAATCCAACACACAAGGATGTGCATGTAATGAGTGGATACCCCCCCAAGGCTCTTGCCAGCTCGATAGCTGAAAAAGTTTGCAAGCGAACAGTTGAAACGATCGGTGGATGCTTCCATGCCCAGTCATGAAGCCAGAGTGCCATTGAGCCCGGTTGGCCCTCTCGTCGAAAGTCGCTCGAATCAAAAGTCAGAATTCAAGAACAGCGCCAGAACCACTGGAGAAATTGATATGGAACCTCGTGTAACCGAGCTGGAAACCCATCTCAAGTACCTTCGGCGGGACATGGACGAAGTCCGCAGTGATGTCAGAACAATCAAACACCGGCTTGCCTACTCGGCGGGTGCGACAGCGGTAGTGCTGGGTCTGCTGGGTTGGGTGGCCAATAGCCGATTCGACCAGCTTGTGACACTGATCAGCAATTAAATGAATGAGTCATTGCAGGCGCCGACGACAGCCGACGCCTGCATTTGCGAGACAGCGGTCAGTCCAGCAGATCACTCAGCGGAATGAAGACCACTTCATCGCCGGCGCTCAGTGTGCGGCCCTCCAGCACTTCGACCAATCCATCTGCCCATGCGGCGCTACGCAGTACGCCTGAGCTCTGGTTGCGATAAACAGTGGCCCGCCCTTGCTCCAGACGGCCTCTAAGGTACTCACGCCGATTGCCTGCCACCGGCCAGTCAAAACCCGCTGGCACGCTGAACTTCAGCGGCTCGACGTCCTGCACGCCCTGACGGCGCAACAGATATGGCCGAGTCAGTAGCGCAAAGGTCACCAGCGTCGATGCCGGATTTCCTGGCAAACCAATGACCGGTACATTGCGGAAATGGCCAAATGTCAGCGGTTTTCCAGGTTTGATCGCCAGCTTCCAAAGGGCAAGCTCGCCCTCTTCTCGCAAGGCGACACCCAGAAAATCCGCCTCACCTACCGACACGCCCCCCGTGGAAAGGATCAGATCAACATCCTGCAACTCCCCCAGACGGGCACGGGTAGTGGCCAGATTATCCGGAAGAATACCGGCATCGATCACCTCACAGCCCAGACGTTGCAGCCAACTGCATAGCAACACCCGATTGCTGTTGTAAATCTGACCCGGCCCCAATGCCTGGCCCGGCTCGACCAATTCATCACCCGTGGAGATCACCGCAACGCGAACCTTGCGCACGACCTTCAACCCGGCACACCCCAACGACGCAGCCAGTCCCTGCTCTATCGGACCCAAGCGGGTTCCGGCAGGCAGGATCAGCTCACCGACGGTGGTTTCCTGGCCTTGTGGACGGATGTTCTGCCCGGTCTTCATCGGCTCGAGGAAGCGCACCTTTTCATCAGCTTGAACCTCAGCGTTTTCCTGCATTTCCACGCAGTCAGCGCCCGCGGGCACTGGAGCGCCGGTGAAAATCCGTGCACAGGAGCCCGGTTTCAAAGGCTCCGGGGATTGCCCGGCGAACACTTTCTGACTGACCGGCATGGGTTCGCCAGTCCAGTCCGCCAGGTTCAACGCATATCCGTCCATGGCACTGTTAGGCCAAGGCGGCAGATCCAGCGTCGAAATCAGATCTTCGCTCAGCACACGTCCCTGAACCTGAGCCAACGGCAAGTCTTCATGCTCTGCAATTGGCGAGGCTTCGGCCATCTCGAGCAAACGCGCCAGCGCCAACTCAACCGGCATCAATGCCCCGGTCTTGCCCGGCTTACCCACGGGATTCACAAGGCGCCGCCTGCTTCAAGTGAGTCACGAAATTGCACGGACGGTGACGCGCGTCCAACTGCTCGCCCAGGATGCCATCCCAACCGGTGCGTACGGCGTTGGTCGAACCCGGCAAGCAGCAAACCAGCGTGCCATTGGCCAGACCGGCCAGCGCACGGGACTGCACCGTGGAGGTACCGATATCGGCTACCGAAATCTGCCGGAACAACTCACCAAACCCGTCGACCTGTTTGTCGAGCAGGCAGGCAACTGCTTCAGGAGTACTGTCGCGGCCAGTGAATCCGGTCCCGCCGGTGATCAGCACGACCTGTACGACATCGTCGGCAATCCAGGTGGCGACTTGCGCACGAATTTTGTAGAGGTCATCTTTGAGCAACACCCGCTGCGCCAGAAAATGGCCTGCCGCCGTCAAACGGTCGACGAAGACCTGACCTGAGGTGTCGGTTTCCAGTGTTCGAGTGTCACTGACAGTCAGCACCGCAATATTGAGCGGCACGAAAGGTACATCAGCCTTGGCTTTCATAGGCTCGTCCAGTTGTAGGAGAAACAGCCCGGTGTTATATCACAGCGCCTCATTTTTTCGCCGCCCCTCTGGAGAGCTGCCATGACCCTCGACACGCAACTGCCCCCCTGCTCCATTCTGCTCCTGGCAGGTGGACGCGGCCAACGCATGGGCGGCCAGGACAAAGGTTTGGTCGAATGGCAGGGCGAGCCGTTGATTGCACATTTGCAGCGCAAGGTCCGTGGGCTGACTGATGACCTGATCATCTCCTGCAACCGTAATCGCGAGCGTTACGCGCCATTCGCTGATCAATTGGTGGTCGATGACGAAGGCGATTTTCCGGGGCCATTGGCCGGCATTCGTGCGGGTCTGAAAGCTGCGCGCCATTCGCACCTGCTGGTCTTGCCCTGTGACGTCCCGCGCATTGACGCAGCGTTACTGCAAAGCATGCGCGAGACGGCCAATCAGAATCCTGAAAAACCTTTAATGTTGCGCCATGACGAGCACTGGGAACCCTTGCTGTGTGTGATTCCGGCAGCCCTTCGACCCGCCTTCGAAGAGGCCTGGAACGCCGGTGAGCGCAGCCCCGGCCGGGTTATGCGCATGCTCGGCGCTACTGCCCTGCAATGCCCGGACAACGACCCGCGACTGGCCAATCTGAACACCCCCGAACTGTTAAATTCCCACAACACTGTGTCAGACTGACACCATTCAAGGAACTCTCACGCCTTGTATACGTCTCAAGCTCAGTAACCAAAAGAATTCCCATTCGGAGACACACCCATGACTCAACGGACCCTCGCCACTTTCATGCTCGCACTGGGCCTTGCCACCCTCGCCGGTTGCTCGTCGCCTACAGTGATCACCTTGAATGACGGTCGCGAAATCCAGGCCGTCGACACCCCGAAATACGATGACGATTCGGGCTTCTACGAGTTCAAACAGCTGGACGGCAAAGAAACCCGCATCAACAAGGATCAGGTTCGCACCGTTAAAGAGCTGTAAGCTCTGGTCGACACCGGATACAGAAAAGCCCGCATTAATGCGGGCTTTTTCATGGGCGTTCGAAAGGTGGCTTGGGCCTCACCATTGCAGCGTAATCCGGCTCTCGAATTCGCGCTCTTCACCGTTCACCGGGTCGATAAACCGCAGACCCTGCGCCAGCAGCTTCAGCGGATTGGCGTAGTCATCCTCGACGTCTTTCAACACCTGCGGATAAAACGGATCGTTGCAGATGCTCGCCCCCAGCGCAGTCATGTGCACACGCAGTTGATGTTTCTTGCCGGTCACCGGAAACAATCCATAGCGCCACAGATCGCCATGCTTTTCCCGAACCTCCACCGCCGTTTCGGTGTTGCTGGCCCCTGCGCCTTCCTGCATGCGGAAAAACGGCTCGCCATCGACCAGACGGCTCTTGTGCACCAAAGGGAACCTCAGATCTGGCAGCGCCGGGGCGATGGCTTCATAGCGTTTGTCGATCTGCCGCGTCGGGAAGAGCGACTGATAAGCCGAACGGGTTTGCGGGTTGGCCGAGAAAATAACCAGTCCCGCCGTATGCCGGTCGATGCGGTGCAAAGGCACCAGATGGGGATTGTCCAGGCGACGAATCAGCCTGCGCAACAAGGTCTGCTCAACGTACTCGCCGGCGGGTGTGACTGGCAGGAAATGCGGTTTGTCAGCCACCACCAGATGTTCGTCGGCATACAGGATCGACTCGACCACCGGGATCGGCTTTTCGTCCGGCACTTCGCGAAAATAATGAATTCGCAAGCCTTCCTTGTAAGGCAAATCCACCGAGATCGGCTGACCATCACCATCCAGAACTCGCCCCCGAGCGATGCGGTCCAGCCATTGCTCGCGATCAATCGCACGAAAATGCTCACACAGACAATCGAGTACGGTCAGCCAGGGACCCGGCGGCAGATAGAGCGTGCTCGCCTGATTCTGCGCAGCAGAGAATGTAGATGTGGACATACGGAAATCAAACCCTCAATACAGGGCGGCATTATCCAGCACGGAGGGAAACGAGCCTAGCGCAGATTGCTCAGGCCGGGATCGACTTGAGCGCTGCGGCGTCTGTGAACTCCTTGAGCCAGCGCAGGACATCGACAGCCTCCCAGCGGCCCGGGTCATACAAGGCGTAAAGCAACCCTTGATAACCGACCACATCCAGTTGTTTGTGATAACCGGCACGCTGAAACAAGGCCTCGATTTCGGCAAAGCAAGTGTTGAAATGCAGCTTGTTGAAGGGCGTCTTGCCTTCCGTGACCAGCCCGTCCAGGCGCAATTCGAGAACGGCCTCGCGCACCACGTCAACCGACATCCGGTTCACGCTGTTTTTCAACTGTTCGACATTGACCACGGTTCATCCCTCTGAAGCATTTACTGTATGAACATACAGTAACCGAACAATCCGTAAAATGCCAAGGAATGGATGGCAGCGGCGACCGGCGGGATGAATGAGAAAATACGAATTAACGCAGAAACGCCACAACTTGATCAGCGCTGAAGGGCCAGCCCAGTTCTGCCCCGGTGTCGACACGACGCAACACCGGAATCCGCAGGCTATAAGCCTCAAACCAAGATTCGTCTTCAGCGATATCGACCAGTTCAACCAGCAGGCCGTGCTCAACGAAAGGCATCAACTCGGCCTCGGCAACTTCACACAAATGGCATCCAAGGGTGCCGAACAGCTGACATTCAGGAAGCATGAGCGCTCAACCAGGAAATGAGTGGGCCTATTCTAGGCCGCAGCTGAAAACCCGTCGAGCCACCGCCGCCCAAAGGCTCCAGTCCTCCGACAAAGGTTCACAGGCAAAACCCTGACGCAAATCAGTCCACAGAAAAACCATTTGCGCGATCCTCCCGGTCTTTTTGCCTCTACGCTTGAAAAGCCTGAATCTGACATCGGAGTGTCCAGTGTTTGCCAATTTGTTGATCATCCTCGCCTCGTCCCTCGTGGTGATTGCGCTGTTTCGGCGCCTGCGGTTGCCGCCGGTTCTGGGTTATCTGTGCGTGGGATTGCTGGTCGGGCCGAGTGCCTTCGACTGGGTCAACGAAAGCGAACACCTGCCTGACGTAGCCGAACTGGGGGTGGTGTTTCTGCTGTTTTCACTCGGCCTGGAATTTTCCCTGTCGAAGATGATCGCCTTGCGTCAGGTGGTATTCCGCCTCGGCAGTCAGCAGGTACTGATCAGCACCGCACTGCTCGGTTTGTTGCTGATGCTACTGGGCATGCCGACGACGCCGGCGCTGCTGCTCGGCGCCGGGCTTTCGCTGTCATCGACGGCAATTGTGACCAAAGAACTGGGCAGCCTCGGCGAGGTGTTCAGCAGTCACGGGCAGAATGCCGTTGGCGTTTTGCTGTTTCAGGACGTTGTCGCAGTATTGCTGCTGACGTTGGTGCCAGTGTTTGCCGGGAGCAGCGCCCAAGCCTGGTACTGGGCGCTGCCGCTGACACTGGCGAAAACCGTGGTGCTGTTTGTCGGTCTGCTGCTGGCCAGTCGCTGGTTACTGCCGAGGCTGTTTCATGAAGTGGCCGCGTCACGCTCGGCTGAGTTGTTCGTGCTGTTGGCGCTGGTGATTGTGCTGCTGACCGCGTGGCTGACTCACCTGCTGGGCCTGTCCCCTGCCCTCGGTGCATTTCTGGCCGGCATGTTGCTCGGTGAAAGCCACTATCGGCATCAGATCGAGGCCGACATCCGACCGTTTCGCGACATCCTGCTCGGGGTGTTTTTCGTCAGCATCGGCATGCTCATCGACCTGCAACTGTTCGTCAGTCACAGCCTGCTGATCCTCGGGCTCACCGTCGGCTTGATGGTGATCAAGGGCATCGTCGTCGCCTTGTTGGTGAAGTGGCGCGGCAGCGACAGCGAAACGGCGTGGCGTAGCGGCCTGGCATTGGCGCAGGGGGGCGAGTTCTGCTTTGCACTGATGGCGCAAATGCAGCAACACAGCATGATGCCCGAGGCGCTGGGCAATCTTCTGCTCGCCGCGACGTTCTGTTCGATGCTGCTGACGCCACTGCTATTGCGCGCGGCGCCCCGCATCGCTACAGCACTCCACCGCAAGCCCAATCAGGAAGCACAGATCGAGGAAATCAGCGCACTCAACGCCGACCTCAATCAGCACGTGGTGATTTGTGGCTACGGCCGCGTCGGTCAATCCATCGGGCGTTTCCTGCGCAATGCCAAACAGCCTTACATCGCACTGGACAGTGATCCGGTTCGCGTACAGGAAGCCGCCAGCGGAGAAAGTGACGTGCATTATGGCGACTCATCACGCGGCGATCTGCTGACCGCCGTTGGCCTGCTGCGCGCAAAACTGCTGGTGGTCGCCGTGGATCAGAGCGACATTGCCCTGCACATCCTCAAGGAAGCGCGCCGACTCAATGCCCATGTGCCGATCCTGGTACGCACCCGCGACGACAGCCAATGGGCCGAATTGAAAGCCGCCGGCGCCACCGAAGTGGTGCCGGAGCTGTTGGAGTCAAGCCTGATGCTCGCCTCTCACGCCTTGATCATGCTCGGTCTGCCGGCGCATCAGGTGCAGGAAAAGGTCGATCAGGTGCGCATCGACCGTTATCGCCTGCTCCATGGTTTTTACCCCGGTACCGATGATCCCGAGACTTAGTCCTGGCTCACCGCGCCGATCTTGTGCAGCGACAGGTCAGCGCCGTAATACTCTTGTTCCTGACTCAGGCGCAGCCCGTGCAGCGCCTTGATCACGCCGTACACGACAAAGCCACCGATCAGCGCCACCGCGACACCGAGTGCGGTGCCGATCAACTGGCTGATCAGACTGACGCCGCCGATACCACCGAGCGCGGCCTGGCCGAAAATCCCGCAGGCGATCCCGCCCCAAACACCGCACAGGCCGTGCAGTGGCCAAACACCCAATACGTCATCGATGCGCCATTTAACCTGCGCAGCGGTAAAGCACCAGACAAACAGCGCACCGGCAATCGCGCCGGTCACCAGCGCACCGACCGGATGCATCAAGTCGGACCCGGCACAGATCGCCACCAGCCCGGCCAATGGGCCGTTGTGCAGGAAGCCCGGGTCATTGCGCCCGACGAGCAGCGCCGCCATCGTGCCGCCGACCATCGCCATCAACGAATTGACCGCCACCAGACCGCTGACGCCTTGCAGTGTTTGCGCACTCATCACGTTGAAGCCGAACCAGCCGACAATCAGAATCCACGAACCCAGGGCCAGAAAAGGAATGCTCGACGGTGCGAACGCCACCAGACGCCCGTCGCGGTAACGGCCATTACGCGGCCCCAGCAACAGCACCGCCGCCAGCGCCAGCCAACCGCCCATGGCATGCACCACGACGGAACCGGCGAAGTCATGAAAAGCGGCACCGAACTGCGCCGTCAGCCAAGCTTGCAGACCGTAGTTGCCGTTCCAGATCATGCCTTCGAAAAACGGATAGATGAACGCGACGATCAGCGCCGTGGCGCACAACTGCGGCACGAAACGCGCGCGTTCTGCGATGCCACCGGAAATAATCGCCGGGATCGCGGCAGCAAAAGTCAGCAGGAAGAAAAACTTCACCAGTCCGTAACCGTGATCGGCACTCAGCACCGCCGCCGGTTGCATAAACGTCACGCCGTAGGAGATCCAATAGCCTATAAAGAAATAGGCCAGGGTCGAGACGGCGAAGTCGCTGAGAATCTTCGACAGCGCATTGACCTGGTTTTTCTGGCGGACTGTACCAACTTCGAGAAAGGCGAAACCGGCATGCATTGCCAGCACCATTACCGCACCGATCAGAATGAACAAGGTATTGGAGCTGTGAACCAGGGTGTCCACAGCGCTTTGCAGATTTTCCATAAGCAGGCAGACCTAAAGGCGAAAAAGGCACCAAAGCGGTTCATGCGCACATTTCATGCACCAAGTTGCGACCGCGCAGGCACGGAGCCTACGGTCCGGCGAACTGCTTTGGCGCACGAGGTCGATGTCCTGACACGAACCGGGCTTGTTTGGGATAAGGTTTCTCATGGCGCATGCCCGGCAACCGCGCACGACCGCCGGGCAACGCACCACGACACAGCAAAAGTTGTACCAGTCATTTGTACTGAACCTTCGCGCAAGGCTCATACTCGAACGCTTCAGACGTCACTTACGGAGATCCACCATGGCCAGCATCAAGGCAAAGACTGCTCAAGAAATCCTCATGAACGACTTCCAGACTTTGGTCGCCGACACCGAACGCTTGCTCGAGCACACCGCCACCCTGGCCGGCGATCAGGCCGATGAGCTGCGCGAGCAGATTCACGACAGCCTGCTGCGCGCCCGCGAAACCCTGAAACTGACCGAAGAAACCCTGCGCGATCGCGGTCAGGCTGCAGTGACCGCCACTGAAGATTACGTGTCGGCCAACCCTTGGCAGTCCGTTGGCATCGCTGCCGGTGTCGGCTTTCTGATCGGCCTGCTGGCTACCCGGCGCTGATTATGTCGATCGGTGAATCCGGCCCGACTGCGGGCACCGCCTCTTCCACGCGACGCCTGGGCGCCGCCGTTCTGGGTCTGCTGCACAGCCATGTCGAATTATTCGGCATCGAATTGCAGGAGCAGAAATCACGAACCGTCAGCCTGTTGCTGTTCGCAGGTCTGGCTTTGGTCTTTGCCCTGTTGTTGCTGGTGGGCTTATCGACACTGGTGATGATCGTGTTCTGGGACACTTATCGTCTGGCCGCGATCATTGGCCTGTGCGTTTTCTATACCCTGGCGTCGATCTTCTGCGCACTGCGTCTCAAGGCGGCGATTTTCGATGAATCCTCGCCTTTCCACGGCACGCTCGAAGAGCTGGCCAACGACCGGGAGCGCCTGCTGCCATGAGCCTGCCTGAACTGCCACACAACAGCTCGCGTCGGGAAATGCGCAAGGCGTTGATCCGCCTGCGCATGGAAATGCATCGCCAGGAAATTCGTCATGAAGCCGGGCAAGTCCTGCAACCGCTGCATCGCATGCGCGGCATGACGCAAAACCTGCAAGGTGGTTTCGGCATCAAACACGCGCCATTGTGGGGCGTGGCTGCCGTTACGCTATTGGGCTTTATCACTGGCAAAGGCGCGAAAAGCGGCGGCGCCGGTGGCTTGAGCCGGCTGATCCGGCTCGGCACCAGCCTCGGGCCGCTGATCAAACTGGTCATGCAGAGTTCGGCCAAACGCTGAACAGATACATCTGGCTACATTCTTGCAATACCGGCGGGATGAACCTCTTTATCCGGAGGTTCAATCCCGTGCGCCTATCCGGTCGACGGGGTTCAACCAGAACAAGAACGACTAAGGAGGCCCCGTGATCGACGGGCAACCGCTCGCCTGCTTTCAACCTTTCATCGATACCGCCACGGGACGCATTGCAGGCGTCGAAGCATTGGGCCGCCTGCGCCAGGTCGACGGTCAACTGTCTTCGGTCGGGCCACTGTTTGCGGACCCGCGCACACCCGCGATTGCCCTGCGCCGCCTCGACCGGCAAATCCGCGACAACGCCTTGAGCCGCTTGCATGAAGCGCCGGCAGACTGGTTTCTCAGCCTGAACATGTCGCCGCGCTGGATCAGTCGTCTGCGCGCCGATCAGGCTCTGCCCAGCCTCAAACAATTGGCGCGCTACGGTATCGATCCGCAACGCATCGTCTTCGAGATCACCGAACTGGGCGGCAACGGTCAACGCCTGGCCGAAGTCGTCACGCGTTATCGCGAGGCGGGCGCGAGAATCGCCATCGACGACTTTGGCGCCGGCTACTCGCAACTTGATCGGGTGCTGGCGCTGCAACCGGACATTCTCAAACTCGATATGCGTCTGTTCCAGGCCGCTGCACTGGGTGGTCCGAGCAGTGATGTGGTCAAGGCTCTCGCGCAGATGGCCGAGAAGACCGGCTGCTGGATCATCGCCGAAGGCGTCGAGACCGAAGCGCAGTTGAATTTCGCCCTGGAATGCGGATCGCGCTATGTACAGGGATTCCTGTTCGCGCGGGCGCAGGAGGCGTTCTTTCCCGCCGACGCGTTTGTGCAGCACTTCGCCGAACTGCGCCAGCGCTATGTCCGGCAGAAACTCGCGGAGCGCGGGCGGCTGATGCAAATGCGCCAGCAACTCGCTGAACTGATGTCGATCCTGCAAGCCTGGGCTCAGGCGCATGCCCCCTTGAGCGCGCTGCCACAACTGGACGCCTTCCCTTGGCTGCTGCGGTTTTATCAATGCGATCGCCACGGCACGCAGCTGACGCCCAACCTCGAATGGCGGCAGCATGGCTGGTTCGCCGACAATCGTTATCTGGGGCACAACTGGTCGTGGCGCCCGTATTTTTATCATTTGCTCGCCGAAGGCTGGGAGGAGCGGCGTTTGACGCTCTCCAATACCTACCGCGATGCCACCAGCAATCAGTATTGCCTGACGGCCGGGCAGTTTTTTGACAACGGTGAGCGTTTGCTGTTGATCGACATCGACGCGGCTGGGTTGTAGTTACGCTTGCAGGGGCGTGCGCGAACCGGGAAGCTAGGGGCCAACGCCCCCAGTCACCTGACGGAGAGAATCAGCCTTGGATTGGCAAACCCTGCTCAACCGCGAACGCCTAGGCAAGCCGCTGCACAGCCCGCAAGAACTTGGCCGCAGCCCTTTCCACAAAGACCATGACCGCATCATTTTCTCCGGTGCCTTCCGCCGCCTCGGACGCAAGACCCAGGTGCACCCGGTCACCAGCAACGATCACATTCACACGCGCCTGACCCATTCGCTGGAAGTCAGTTGCGTCGGCCGTTCACTGGGCATGCGAGTGGGCGAAACCCTGCGCAGTGCCTTGCCCGAATGGTGCGACCCGGCCGACCTCGGCATGGTCGTGCAGTCGGCGTGTCTGGCCCACGACATCGGCAATCCGCCGTTCGGCCATTCCGGTGAAGATGCTATTCGTCACTGGTTCCAGCAGGCCGCCGGACGTGGCTGGCTCGACGGCATGAGCGAAGCCGAACGCGCTGACTTTCTCAACTTCGAAGGTAACGCCCAAGGCTTTCGCGTACTGACTCAGCTGGAGTACCACCAGTTCGACGGCGGTACACGGCTGACCTACGCCACCCTCGGCACTTACCTGAAATACCCGTGGACCGCGCGCCACGCCGACTCCCTGGGCTACAAGAAACACAAATTCGGCTGCTATCAAAGTGAGCTGCCGCTGCTTGAGCAGATCGCCCACAAACTGGGCCTGCCGCAAATCGAAGACCAGCGTTGGGCGCGTCACCCGTTGGTGTATCTGATGGAGGCCGCCGACGACATCTGCTACGCGCTGATCGATCTCGAAGACGGCCTCGAAATGGAGCTGCTGGAATACGCCGAAGTCGAATCCCTGCTGCTCGGGCTAGTGGGCGACGATCTGCCGGAAACCTATCGTCAGCTCGGCCCGCAGGATTCGCGACGACGCAAACTGGCGATCCTGCGCGGCAAGGCCATCGAGCATTTGACCAACGCTGCGGCGCGGGCCTTTGTCGAGCAACAGGACGCACTCCTCGCCGGCACGCTGCACGGCGATCTGGTCGAGCACATGCACGGCCCGGCCAAGCGTTGCGTCCTGAACGCCAAGGACATCGCCCGCAAGAAAATCTTTCAGGACAAGCGCAAAACCCTGCATGAAATCGGCGCGTATACGACGCTGGAGATCCTGCTCAATTCGTTCTGTGGGGCCGCGCTGGAACAACACAACGGTCGTACGCCGTCATTCAAAAGCCGGCGCATTCTTGATCTGCTGGGCAGTAACGCACCGGATCCTCAGGGTTCGTTACACACGTCGTTTCTGCGCATGATCGATTTCATTGCCGGCATGACCGACAGCTACGCCAGCGACATGGCGCTGGAAATGACCGGCCGTTCCAGCCATTGACTCCATCGCATGCGGGCGCCCATGGTTTTGGCTACCCGCATGCAGCCCTCCCAATGTCAACCCGAGAACTTTTAACGCGTCACTGACAGGGCTGAAGATCCACAATGACCACGCGGCGATTCAGCAAGTTTAAACATCTATAAAAAGCCATTTACAGCCAGTACTTGCAAATCATTCAAGTCAAACTATAAGCCTCTTCAAATTCTGCTCCTCCTTACGTCAAACCTAGTTTGAACGTAGTCCGTTTCCTTATTAGTTGTAGGATTAATCCGATAACGTGACTGGAGCCATGTCACTTCATGCGAGTGCTCATTCAACTGAGCTAAGGTGCGCGCTTTATTCGTGCTTGCATGGGATTTGATTATGAACTCCGTTTTTATTGTCGACGATCACCCGGTCATCCGTCTCGCCGTTCGAATGCTGCTGGAGCATGAAGGTTACAAGGTCGTCGGTGAAACCGATAACGGAGTCGATGCCATGCAAATGGTGCGCGAGTGCATGCCCGATCTGGTCATTCTCGATGTGAGCATTCCCAAGCTGGACGGCCTGGAGGTGCTGGCCCGCTTCAATGCCATGGGCTCGCCGCTGAAAATCCTGATTCTGACGGCGCAGTGTCCGACACTGTTCGGCATTCGCTGCATGCAATCCGGCGCATCGGGTTATGTCTGCAAACAGGAAGACCTCAGCGAACTGGTCAGTGCAATCAAAGCAGTACTTTCCGGTTACAACTATTTCCCCAGCCAGGCATTGAATCCGGTTCGTAGTGACGATATCCGTTTTGCCGAACTGGAACTGTTCAAATCCGTCAATGATCGCGAGTTGATGGTTTTGCAATTGTTCGCCCAAGGCCGCACTAACAAGGAGATCGCCAAGGGCATGTTTCTAAGTAATAAAACCGTCAGCACTTACAAAAAACGCCTGATGCAGAAACTCAAGGCCAAATCCCTTGTAGAACTTATCGAGATGGCCAAACGAAACGCACTCGTGTGAGAGCCCGCATGCCCAGCCGTTTGAAGGACTATTTAATTGCGTTGAGTGCAGGTCTTTACCTGAGTGCCAACGTGTTCGCCATGCCCGGCGGTTCACCGGACTATGCCTTGCTAAGCAGGTCGGCAAACGAGCCGGTATCGATCACGTTCGATAAGTCCCAGCGGCAATGGATGCTTGCGCGTAGCGAACTGGTTCTGGGCACTTCGGCGCCTGACTACCCGCCGTTTGACATGACGGTCAGTGGCAAGGATTACGAAGGGCTGACAGCTGACTACGCCGGACTCCTTGGCCAGGCCACCGGTCTGCCTGTCCGGGTGCAGCGCTTTCCATCCCGGGATGCGGCGATTCGGGCACTGGTCGATGGCCAGGTCGACCTGCTGGGTACCGCGAACGGGTTCGAAGCGAGCAATGCCAACCTGGCGCTGTCGACCCCCTATGCCATTGACCTGCCGGTGCTGGTCACCCGCGAAGACGAAACCCGCTCACTCACCGAAGGCCTGGCCGGGCTGCGCCTGAGCATGGTCTATCACTATTTGCCGTTACCCGAAGTCAAGGCGTTGTATCCCAAGGCGCTCATTACCTGCTACCCCTCCTACCAGAACGCGATCAACGCCGTCGCGTTTGACCAGGCCGATGTGTTTCTCGGCGATACCCTGTCGACGCATTACATGATCAACAAGGGTTACCTGAACAATGTGCGCATGGCCAATTTCGGCAAGCAGGAAGCCCAGGGGTTCAGCTTCGCCGTGCGCCGCAACAACCCACAATTGCTCGACATCGTCGACACCGTGCTCAAGGCAGTGCCTGCCAGCGAACGCGACAATATTGCCAAGCGCTGGAGCGCCGGCAGCGATCTGTTGCTCACCGACCGGAAAATGCAACTGACCCAGCGCGAAGAAGTGTGGCTCAAACAGCATCCGGTGGTCAGCGTGGTCGTCAATGAAGCGTTCGCGCCCCTGACATTCTTTGACAACGACGGCAATTTTCGCGGCATCAGTGCCGACCTGCTCGAACTGATCCGCCTGCGCACCGGCCTGCGTTTCGAGATCCGGCGCAGCCGCAACGACGCGGAAATGATCCAGCAGATAGACCACCATCAAGCCGATCTGATTGCAGCATTGTTGCCGACAGCGGAGCGCGAAAAAACCCTCAACTTCAGTCGTCCCTATCTGGAAAATTCCTACGTTCTGCTGACCCGCAAGAGTGCCGACGGCCCGACCAACCTGGGCCAGCTCAAAGGCAAACAACTGGCGATTGCCCAAGGCAATCCGATGGTCGAATACCTGCGCCGAGAGTATCCGCGCATCCAGTTGATCGAAACCGCGGATACCTTCAGCGCGGTATCGCTGCTCGCTGAAGGACATGTCGACGGCGCGGTGAACTCACTGGTGATTGCCAACTACTTCATTTCTTCGCGGATCTTCAATCAGGCATTACAAATCACCACCACCATCGGCACCGGCCAGGCTGCGTTTTCGCTGGCAACCGCCCGGGACAACACGGAACTGGCGTCGATCATCAACAAAGCGTTGTTGAGCATCGCCCCCGATGAGCTGGGCGTGATCAATGGCCGCTGGCGCGGTTACTCCACGGCATCGCAGAACATCTGGCATAACTACCAGCGCCTGTTCTACCAGGTGATCGTCGGCGCTTGCCTGTTACTGCTGCTGCTTCTGGCCTGGAACGCCTATATGCGTCACCAGATCAAACAACGTCAGGCCGCCGAGCGCGCGCTGAACGACCAGTTTGAATTCATGCGTTCACTGGTCGATGGCACACCGCATCCGATTTATGTCCGCGACCGCCAAGGCCTGCTGCAAAGCTGCAATGAAAGCTACCTCGAAGCGTTCAATGCCAAACGCGAAGACGTCATCGGCAAAAGCGTCATTGAGGGCACCTTGAGCAACGCCTTCGAGGCTCAGGCTTTTCAGGCCGATTACCAACGCGTCGTCGCCGAAGGCACACCGATGGTGGTCGACCGGCCTTTGCACATCGGCAACCGACGCCTGACGATCTATCACTGGATACTGCCGTACCGTGACTCCAGCGGCGACGTGAAAGGCATCATCGGCGGTTGGATCGACATCAGCGAACGCCGTCAGTTGTTCGAAGAGTTGCGTACGGCCAAAGAACAGGCAGATGAGGCCAACCGGGCAAAAAGCACGTTTCTGGCGACCATGAGTCACGAAATCCGCACGCCAATGAATGCCGTGATCGGCATGCTTGAACTGACACTCAAACGTATGGATCAACAGCATCCGGATCGCTCATCAATCGACACGGCTTATCATTCGGCCAACGATCTGCTGGGTTTGATCGGCGATATTCTCGACATCGCACGGATCGAATCCGGGCGTCTGAGTCTTTGCCCGGAACGGGTCAATCTGGTCGATACCGTGGCGTCTGTGGCAAGAATCTTCGAAGGCCTCGCCCGGCAGAAAAACCTCACCCTGCAAGTCATCTTCAATCCACCGGACCTGGCAATCGATGTGCATCTGGACCCCCTGCGTTTCAAACAGGTGCTGTCGAATCTGGTGAGCAATGCCATCAAATTCACCGAGCAGGGGCATGTGCGGATTACCCTGGACCTCATGAACACCGAGGCGCCGGCCCGTGCCTTGATGCAACTGACCGTACAGGACACTGGCGTCGGTATCAGTGCCGAGGACCAGCAGCGCTTGTTCGAACCATTTGCCCAGGCGGAAAACAGCAGTCAACAAGGTAGAAGCGGGGCAGGCCTGGGACTGGTGATCAGTCGCAACCTCTGCGAAATGATGGGCGGGCAACTGCAATTGAACAGTCAGCCGGGCATCGGCACTCAGGTATGTATCTCCCTGGCGCTGGAAACCTTGCCGATACAGCTGAGCACAGTGAAAAGTGAAGCGGCGATCAAGACATCGCAAACGCCCCTGCGTGTGCTCGTGGTAGATGACCATCCGGCGAATCGATTGTTGATGTGTCAGCAACTGGAGTTTCTCGGACATCACTTCAGCATTGCCGAGAACGGCTGCAGTGGCCTGGCACTGTGGCGGGCGGGCCATTTCGACCTGGTGATCGTCGACTGCAACATGCCGTTGATGAATGGCTACGAATTGACTCGCGCCATTCGCCAGCATGAACTCCAGGCACGCTGCCCGCCCTGCACTGTGCTGGGCTTTACGGCCAATGCACAGCCGGAGGAAATCCAGCGTTGCAAACAGGCCGGCATGAACGATTGCCTGTTCAAGCCCTTGAGCCTGAGCCTGCTCAGCCAGTGGGTCGATGGCATCACGCCGACGTGTGCACCACCGGCCTTCAACCTGCAAAACATGAACATGCTGACCGGTGGCAACCCTGCTCAAGCCCGCCGTTTGCTGGCCGAGTTGCTCAAAAGCAGCCGCCTCGATCGTCAGGAACTGCTCGCGCTGTCGCCTGAACATGATCGCGCGGCGCTGGCGGTGGTCGCTCACAAGATCAAGGGGGCCGCGCGTATCGCTCAGGCATCACGCGTGATCGAGTGCTGCGACGCCCTTGAGCAAGCCTGCGCCGAGGCCTTGTCGACAGACGAGATCGCTCGCCGTTGCGAAGCGAGCAACCGGGCGATGCTCGATCTCGAGCACGCCTTGCAGCAGCAATTGACGGTGTCGGATCAAAGCACAATGAGCCTGCCTTAACTATGCTTGGCGCTGAGCAGTGAGTTAACCATCATGGAGAGCCCGAAATGCCCAGCCCACTGCGCCCGGAGCAACGCCGGTTTCCGCTGCATGTGCACATCAGCGTCATGTTCACCTTCCTGTTGCTGCTTACAGGAATCGTGCTGGGCCTGTTCAATTACCACCAGACCACGCAGATCATCCTCTCGAGCAGCGAAAAACTGTTCGAACGGATCGAACAGGACGTGCGCCTGGACATGGCGGCCACCTATCAGCCGATCCGCCATTTGCTGAGTTTGCTGGCGGACAACCCCGCCACTCAGGCTGCGCGCCTTGAACAACGCATGCCCCTGCTCCGCCCCTTCAGCCAGTCGCTCAGCGACAATCCCAACCTGGCGTCGCTGTACCTGGGTTATGCCAATGGCGACTTCTTCATGGTCCGTCCACTGCGCAGCGCAGCACTGAAAACGCTGCTCAAGGCCCCTGAAGCGGCGGCGTATCAGGTCTGGAGCATCGAGCATGACCCGCAGGGCGCGATGCACTCGCAATCGCTGTTTTTCGATCAGGCACTGACCCCGATAAGCCGTCAGGACAACCCAGGCGACCGCTACGATCCGCGCAGCCGTGCCTGGTTCAACGATGCCCGTCAACAAGAGGAACAGATCACCACCGAGCCCTACGTGTTTTTCTCCACACACAATGTCGGCACGACCTTGGCCCGGCGCAGCGGCGAGAACGCCGTGATTGGCGCGGACCTGACGCTGGTCGCCCTGTCCGCCGCGCTGAGTAAACATGTCGTCACCCCCTCCACCGAGATTGCCCTGTTCGACGCCGAGGGCAACGCCGTGGCCTACCCCGACAGCGAGCGCCTGATTGTCGACGGCAGCACGGCCTCTCTGGCCAAAGCGGCGGACCTGAGTCCGGGCTTGCATACCCTGTTGTCCGGCGCAGCCAAGGGCAATCGCGTGGAAGCGGAGGGGCGCCACTGGATCGTCGCCCGCAGCAGCATTCAAGAGGGTGGCCCAAAAGGTTTGCAATTGGCGTTGCTGGTGCCGGAAGACGAGTTACTGGTCGATGCCTACCGTTTGCGCTGGCAAGGCGCGCTGATCACCCTGGCGACCCTGCTGCTATGCCTGCCGCTGGGCTGGGTGATTTCGCGAATTCTGGTCAAGCCGTTGCACGCGCTGGTCAAGGAAGCAGACGCCATCCGCAGTTTCGATTTCAATTTTCCGTTGGCACGCCGCTCGCCGGTGCTTGAAGTCGACCAGTTGAGTGTGTCGATGGCACGAATGAAAGACACCCTGGCGAGTTTCTTCCAGATCACCGACACCCTGGGCGCCGAAACCCGCTTTGCCCCCCTGCTGCAGCGGGTGCTGTTTGAAACGGTGCAGATTGCTCAGGCGCAGGCAGGGCTGATCTATCTGCGTGAAAGCGACAGCAGCCGCATGGAGCCTTACGGCCTGGTGATAGATGGCACGCCACAGACCCTGGAGGCGTTCGACATTCAGGGCCACGACCTGCAGCAGAGCAACGGCCCGGCGTGGTTCAGACATTTGGTCAGCGCCAACAACGTGGTGAGCAACTTCGGCTTTGATCAGGCCGGCGACTTGCAGAAGGTCCTGCTGGCAATGCAATCGCCGCGCATCCATCTGATCGGCATCCGCCTGCACAACCGCCACGACGAAACCATCGGCCTGCTGATTCTGCTGGTGAGCGACAGCGGCACCGCAGCCGATCTGGAAAAACTGCGCCCTGATCGCATCGCTTTTTTGCAGGCTGTGTCCGGCGCGGCGGCGGTGAGCATCGAGAGCCAGCGTCTGCAAGCCCGTCAGAAACAACTTCTCGACGCCTTTATTCAATTACTCGCCGGTGCCATCGACGCCAAGAGTCCGTATACCGGCGGGCATTGTCAGCGCGTGCCGGAGCTGACACTGATGCTTGCCCAGGCCGCAGCAGCCAGTCAGGCGCCGGCCTTCAGCGCCTACCAACCGAGCGAAGATGAATGGGAAGCCCTGCACATTGCCGCGTGGCTGCACGACTGCGGCAAGGTCACGACGCCGGAATACGTGGTCGACAAGGCCACCAAACTGGAAACCATCAACGACCGCATCCACGAGATCCGCACACGTTTCGAAGTGCTCAAGCGTGATGCCTGGATCAGCTATTGGCAGGCGCGCGCCCTGGGCGGCGATGAGACCGCATTGGCCGAACTGCGCGACGCCACGCTGACGGCGCTCGACGAAGATTTTGCCTTTGTCGCGCGCTGCAATCTAGGCAGTGAAGCGATGGCCGAAGCAGATCTGCAGCGTCTTGATCATCTCGGCCGACGCACCTGGATGCGTACCCTTGATGACCGGCTGGGTGTGTCCTGGGAGGAGAATCGGCGTCAGTCGCGCACGCCGGCACCGAGCTTGCCGGTCAGTGAAAAGCTTTTGGCGGACAAGCCCGAGCACCTGCTCGAACGCGACCCGAACGAGTTGATTCCCGAAGACAATCCATGGGGCTTCAAGCTGGATGTGCCGCGCTACAAATACAATCGCGGCGAGCTGTATAACCTGAGCATCAGCCGCGGCACCTTGACCCGCGAAGAACGGTACGTGATCAATCACCACATGGTGCAGACGATCATGATGCTCAGCCACCTGCCCTTCCCCGGCCACCTCGACAGCATTGCCGAGATCGCCGGCGGTCATCATGAAAAAATGGACGGCACCGGTTACCCGAAACGCCTGAAGCGTGAGGACATGAGCCTGCCGGCGCGGATGATGGCGATTGCCGATATCTTCGAGGCGCTGACCGCAGCCGATCGCCCGTACAAGAAAGCGAAAACCTTGAGTGAGGCGTTGGCGATCATGGCCACCATGTGCCGCGAAGCACACATCGATGCCCAGCTGTTTGGTTTGTTCATCAACGACGGCGTGTACATGCAGTACGCCGTGCGTTTTCTCGATCCCGCGCAGATCGACAACGTGGATCCGGCCAGCCTGCTGCACAAGGCTGGCCTCACCGCGTGATCAGCAGTCGGTCAGACGCAGGAAAATCGCCGCCAGTTGCTCGATACCGGCCTGATCCTGCGCACCGAAACGCGCCAGTTTCGGGCTGTCGAGGTCAAGTACACCGATCAGGCGACCGTCCTTGACCAGCGGCACGACCAGCTCACTGTTCGACGCGCTGTCGCAGGCGATATGCCCCGGGAACGCGTGCACATCTTCAACGCGCTGGGTTTGCCGAGTCGCTGCCGCCGCGCCACACACGCCACGACCGAACGGAATGCGTACACAAGCGATCTGCCCCTGGAACGGGCCGAGCACCAGCTCTTCGTTGCGGTTGAGGTAAAAACCCGCCCAGTTCAGGTCATCGAGCTGGTTGAACAGGAACGCCGAAAACTGCGCGGCGTTGGCGATGAAATCGCGCTCGTCCGCCAGCAGCGATTCCAGTTGTGCGGCCAACATGCCATAGCCTTCGAGGCCTTGGCCGCTTTGTTGCAAATCAATCATGCCTTGTGCTCCAACAATTTCAGTCCCACCCAATAACGGGCGAATTGGTACGCGCAACGTCCATTGCGATTACCGCGGCCGGTGGCCCAACGCACGGCAAGGATGTCCAGTTCTTCGTCGCGCTGCCAGCTCAGGCCGGCCTTGGCCGCCAACTGGCCGATCCAGTGCTCGACGACGTTGAGGAAGTGTTCTTGAGTAAACGGGTAGAACGACAGCCACAGACCGAAACGGTCCGACAGCGCGATCTTGTCTTCCACGGCTTCGCTGGGATGCAGTTCGCCGTCGACGCGTTTCCAGTTTTCGTTGTCGCTTTCCTTCTCCGGCACCAGATGGCGACGGTTGGAAGTGGCGTACAGCAAGACGTTGTCCGGGGCCTGCTCAAGCGAACCATCGAGCACGCTTTTGAGCACGCGATAATCGCCTTCACCGGATTCGAACGACAAGTCATCGCAAAACAACACGAAACGTTGCGGCAGTTTGCCGATCTGCTCGACCACCCGCGGCAGATCCGCCAGATGATCGCGCTCGATCTCGATCAGGCGCAGGCCCGCAGCGGCGTGCTCCGCCAGCAAGGCTCGCACCAGCGACGACTTGCCAGTGCCGCGCGAGCCCCACAGCAGCGCATGGTTGGCCGGCATGCCATCGAGAAATTGCTGGGTGTTGCGCCCCAGTTGTTCGAGCTGACGGTCAACACCGATCAGGTCGGACAGGCGCATGTCGAGGCTGACTTCCAGCGGCAACAAGTAGCCGCTGCGCCCATCGCGCTGCCAGCGCGCCGCCAGACAAGTGCCCCAGTCGATCACCGGCCGTGGTGCCGGCAACAACGGTTCGATCCGCGCCAGAACCGACTCGGCGCGTTCAAGAAAAGCATTCAATCGGGAATCCACGTCTTCTCCTCGGGCACATTCACAGTGATGATGACGATCCAGCGACGACACACAGATAAAAATCACCCTACCAAGCCTTGTTACAAGGCGATTCGGGAACCTCGGTATCCATACATGATCGACTATGCTTGAGCAGCGAAGGGAAACGGAAGTGGTTCAACACCCCATGGATATCAAATTCACCCACCGGCTGTCATACAAGCAAGCCAGGCTTACTGTGCTGGTCGGGTTCATTCTGGGCACGCTGCTCAGCCTGCTGCAAATCGGCATCGATTATGCCAGTGAAGACGCCTCCATCAACCGTGAAATCCTGTCATTGCTGGAAATCAGCCATAACCCGGCCTCACGGATTGCCTACAACATCGACGCCGAACTGGCGCAGGAACTGACCCTGGGCCTGTTGCGCTCACCGGCGATCATTTCTGCGCAACTGATCGACAACAACAATACGGTGCTGGCCAGCGTCAAACGCCCGGAACTGCAAAGCGGCTACCGGGTGATCAGCGACTTCCTGTTTGGCGCCAAGCGCCAGTTCGAGGATCGTCTGTATCTGGATCATCTGCCCAACGAATCGTTGGGGGTCTTGAGCCTCGAGGTCGACACCTATGCCTTCGGCAGCCGTTTTCTGCGCCGGGCCGAGGTCACCCTGCTCAATGGGTTCGCGCGCAGCCTGATTCTCACCGGCATTTTGCTGGCGCTGTTCTACGTGATGCTGACCAAACCGCTGGTGCGGGTGATCCGCGAACTCAGTGGGCGCGACCCGCGCAGCGCCGAGCCGACTACGCTGGAATGTCCGTCCGGCCACGGCAACGATGAAATCGGCGTGCTGGTCAAAGTCGCCAATCAGCAATTCGAGAACATTGCCACCGAGATTCAACAGCGGCGCAACGCCGAAAACCGCCTGACCGACTACCTCGGGCAACTGGAAAACATCGTCTCGGCGCGCACCGCCGAACTCAAGGCGATCAACGCGAGGCTCAGCCAGTCCAATCAGGAACTCGAAGTCGCCCGCAGCACCGCCCTGGAAATGGCCGAAGCCCGCTCGGCATCTCGCCAACATGAGCCACGAGATCCGCACGCCACTCAACGGCCTGCTGGGGATGATTGCGCTGTCACTCGACGGCCCGTTGAATGCCGAACAGCAGCAACAGCTGTCGATCGCTCACGATTCGGGCAAGGTGCTGGTCGAATTGCTCAACGATATTCTCGACCTGTCGAAATTCGATGCCGGGCAACTGGAGCTTGAGCACATCCCGTTCGATCTTGGCTCGTTGATCGAAGACACCGCCAACCTGCTATCGCAGAACGCGGCGCCAAGCGTCGAGCTGACCTGCCTGATCGATCCGCACTTCCCGGCGCTGGTGCTGGGCGATCCGACCCGCGTGCGGCAGATCGTCAGCAACCTGCTGTCCAACGCCCTGAAATTCACCCGTTTCGGCAGGGTAGACGTGCGCTTGTCGACCTACCAGGATGGCGTGCGCATCGAGGTCTGCGACACCGGCATCGGTATCGCCCAGGACGCGCAACTGAAAATCTTCCAGCCGTTCACGCAGGCAGGCGCCGGCATCACTCGCCAGTACGGCGGCACTGGCCTCGGACTGGCGCTGACCTACAACCTCTGCGAAGCGATGCAGGGGCGCCTGACCATCAGCTCCGAGACCGGTTTTGGCAGTCAGTTCTGTGCCGAGTTGCCTCTGCCGTGTCATACCCGAGCGTTGGTCCCGGCACCTCTGCATGGAAAAGTGCTCGCCATCACTGCGGCCAGCAGCGGTCTGGCGGAACTGTTGCAGAGCCTGCTGCCGGTCTGGGGGCTTGCGTATGAGCAGCGCACCATCGATGACTCACTGTTGGGCCTGACCCCGGACGTGGTGATTACCGATTGCCCTGAGTGCCTTTTCGGCTTGCGCCCGACGCTCGTTGCGCCGATTTTGCTGGTGACCGCCTACGGCAGCTTTCTGCCGAGCGAAGAAGCGGCTGCGCTCGCGCCTCTGCAACAACAGGCACGACCGTTGGCGCGCAACGCGCTTTACCAGAACCTGCGCCGCACCCTGCAACCGGACGTCGTTGCCATTAACGATGCGCAGCTCGAAACCGCTCCCTCGGTGCGGCGCGGGCGGGTGTTGCTGGTCGAAGACAACCCGGTCAATCAGTTGGTGGCCAAAGGCATGCTCGGCAAACTGGGCTGCGAGGTCATCGTCGCTGCCCATGGTGCCGAAGCGCTCGATCAGTTGGAGTATCACGAATTCGATCTGGTGCTGATGGACTGCAACATGCCGGTGATGGACGGCTACGAAGCCAGCCGGCAGATCCGTCAAAGCGGGCGCTGGCCGCACCTGCCTATCGTCGCCCTGACTGCCAACGCCATGTCCGAGGAACGCGAGCGCTGCCGTGCGGCCGGTATGAGCGACTATCTGGCCAAGCCGTTCCGCCGTGAAGAACTCGCGGCCCTGCTCGATCAGTGGATCCCGACTACGACAGCGCTTTGATCTGCCCCAACAAGTGATCGAGGCCGTCACGCAGGTCGTTGAGGCGGTCCAGATCGACCCCGCTGTCGCACAGCAACCGGGCCTTGAG
The DNA here is from genome assembly GCF_000282235.1 of Pseudomonas sp. GM24. Classification (NCBI taxonomy): domain Bacteria; kingdom Pseudomonadati; phylum Pseudomonadota; class Gammaproteobacteria; order Pseudomonadales; family Pseudomonadaceae; genus Pseudomonas; species Pseudomonas sp. GM24. The sequence goes on from NZ_AKJR01000130.1 coordinate 32,772, forward strand.
CGGCCCGACCTGTTCGCGCAACGCTTGGCCGGCCGGTGTCAGGCTCAGGTGGACTTCCCGTTCATCACGCGTGGAACGCTGGCGCTGCACCCACTGCAACTGCTCCAGACGCTTGAGCAACGGCGTCAGCGTGCCCGAGTCCAGTGCCAGGCGCTCGCCCAAGGCCTTGACGGTCGGTTGCTCCGGCGCGGCGTCCTGCCATTCCCACAACACCAGCATCGCCAGATATTGCGGGTAGGTCAGACCGAGCTGATCGAGCATCGGCTTGTAGGCACGAATTACCGCTCGGGAGGCGGCGTACAACTTGAAGCACAACTGGCTGTCGAGCTTCAGCGAATCGACCGGCAGGCTGTTCATTTGAGCAGGGCTTCGATCTCGCCGCTCAGCTCCTGCGGCTTGGTGGTCGGGGCAAAACGCTTGACCAGTTTTCCGTCCTTGCCAATCAGGAACTTGGTGAAGTTCCACTTGATGCCCTGGGAGCCAAGCAGACCCGGCGCGCGTTTTTTCAGTTGCACGAATAGCGGATGCGCGTCGGCACCGTTAACGTCGATTTTCTTGAACAGAGGGAAGCTGACACCGAAATTCAGCTCACAGAATTCACTGATCGCCCCTTCGTTGCCTGGCTCCTGCTTGCCAAACTGATTGCACGGGAAGCCCAAAACCACCAGCCCCTGATCCTTGTAGGTCTGCCACAGCTCTTCGAGGCCTTTGTACTGTGGGGTGAAACCGCATTTGCTCGCAGTGTTGACCACTAAAACCGCTTTGCCGGCGAAATCGGCCAGGGTCTTTTGCTCACCCTTGATGGTGGTGCACGGGATGTTCAGCAGGTTGTCGCTCATGGCACTGGGCTCCGCAGACAGTCAGGAAAGGCCAAACATAGCGAGCAATTAAATTGTGTGCAATTTAATTATCGAATAACAAGGCGACCCGAAGGTCGCCTTCAATCGTTTAAGCGCGCGGTTCGAGGTTCAGACACACCGAGTTGATGCAATACCGCAGGCCGGTCGGCGGCGGGCCGTCGGGAAACACATGACCCAGATGCGCATCGCAGCGCGCGCACTTCACTTCCGTGCGGATCATGCCGTGCGTGGTATCACGGATTTCGGTCATCGCGCTTTCGCCAATCGGCGCGTAGAAGCTCGGCCAGCCGCAGCCGGAATCGAATTTGGTCTTGGAGTCGAACAACGGCTCGTTGCAGCAAACGCAGTGATAAACGCCGTCGGTTTTGGTCGCGTTGTATTTGCCGGAGAACGGTCGCTCAGTGGCACTGAGGCGGCAAACCTCGTACTGCTGCGGGTCGAGCATGGCTTTCCATTCTTCCAGGGTTTTTTCCAACTTTTCCATCATCACACCTCAGCGGCTGAAAAAGCCCGATCTGTACCTTTTCCACGGATCGGGCGGCACGTATGATTGCGCCTCGTCACGCACCAGTCTGGCAGCCAGACCGGGCGCATTCAAACGGATTATGGGAGCCACGGCTCAAGACGTCCGCCTGTGTGAAAACACAGGAATCCCAGCACGGTTGTCCATCCGCCGCCTGGATCGTTCATTTTCGGGATCACATCGCCATGCAGTTCAGCAAATCGAACAAGCTCGCCAACGTCTGCTACGACATTCGCGGCCCGGTGCTCAAGCACGCCAAACGACTGGAAGAGGAAGGCCAGCGCATCCTCAAGCTGAACATCGGCAACCCGGCGCCGTTTGGTTTCGAAGCGCCGGATGAAATCCTCCAGGATGTGATCCGCAACCTGCCGACCGCGCAAGGCTACAGCGACTCCAAAGGTCTGTTCAGCGCGCGCAAAGCGGTGATGCAGTACTACCAGCAAAAGAACGTCGAAGGTGTCGGCATCGAAGACATCTACCTGGGCAACGGCGTGTCCGAGCTGATCGTGATGTCGCTGCAGGCGCTGCTCAACAATGGCGACGAAGTGCTGGTGCCGGCCCCGGACTATCCGTTGTGGACTGCTGCCGTCAGCCTCGCCGGTGGCAATGCCGTGCATTATCTGTGTGACGAGGGCGCCGACTGGTTTCCGGATCTGGCCGACATCAAGGCCAAGATCACCCCGAACACCAAAGCCATGGTGATCATCAACCCGAACAACCCGACCGGCGCGGTGTATTCGAAGGAAGTGTTGCTGGGCATGCTGGAAATCGCCCGTGCGCACAACCTGGTGGTGTTCTCCGACGAGATCTACGACAAGATTCTGTACGACGATGCCGTGCACATCTGCACCGCGTCGCTGGCCCCGGACCTGCTCTGCCTGACCTTCAACGGTCTGTCGAAGTCGTACCGTGTAGCGGGTTTCCGTTCCGGCTGGATCGCGATCTCCGGGCCGAAGCACAACGCGCAGAGCTACATCGAAGGCATCGATATGCTGGCCAACATGCGCCTGTGCGCCAACGTGCCGAGCCAGCACGCGATCCAGACCGCACTGGGCGGCTATCAGAGCATCAATGATCTGGTGCTGCCGCAGGGTCGCCTGCTCGAACAGCGCAACCGCACCTGGGAGTTGCTTAACGACATTCCGGGGGTGAGCTGCGTCAAGCCGATGGGTGCGCTGTACGCGTTCCCGAAAATCGATCCGAAGGTCTGCCCGATCCACAACGACGAAAAATTCGTCCTCGACCTGCTGCTCTCCGAGAAGCTGCTGGTGGTGCAAGGCACAGCGTTCAACTGGCCGTGGCCGGATCACTTCCGCGTCGTCACCCTGCCTCGCGTCGATGATCTGGAAATGGCCATCGGCCGCATCGGCAACTTCCTCAAGTCTTACCGCCAGTAACTGGCCAGCAGTGCGCAACGGCCAAACGTTGCGCACTGTCTGATTCAGCAACACTTCTGCGTTCCACCTCCGCGCACGCCTTCTACACTTGCGATTCATACCGGTTACCTGCGTCCGGCGTAATGGCGACGGGTCGCGGCTGGCTGTCATCCCTATCAGTTTCTGTCGTGGGAAATGTGCCGAGCACCGAAGAATCTGCTGTAGGACACAGTTTGAAATAGTCACTCAGTTGAATAGCCCGGTGCAGCACCTTATATACCCCGCAGTACGCTACATCTTTAGCTTGAGGAGATTTCTACAACCATGATGCGCATCCTGCTGTTTTTGGCCACTAACCTGGCGGTCGTGCTGATAGCCAGCATCACCCTGAGCCTGTTCGGCTTCAACGGGTTCATGGCGGCCAACGGGGTTGATCTCGACCTTAGTCAGCTGCTGGTTTTCTGTGCAGTCTTTGGTTTCGCCGGCTCGCTGTTCTCGCTGTTCATCTCCAAGTGGATGGCGAAGATGAGCACCGGTACCCAGATCATCAGCCAGCCACGTACCCGGCATGAGCAATGGCTGCTGCAAACCGTTGAGCAACTGTCCCGCGAAGCCGGGATCAAGATGCCCGAAGTCGGTATTTTCCCGGCCTACGAAGCAAACGCCTTCGCCACTGGCTGGAACAAGAACGACGCGCTGGTCGCGGTCAGCCAGGGCTTGCTCGAGCGCTTCTCACCCGATGAAGTGAAAGCCGTACTGGCCCACGAAATCGGTCACGTGGCAAACGGCGACATGGTCACGCTGGCGCTGATCCAGGGCGTGGTGAACACCTTCGTGATGTTCTTTGCGCGGATCATCGGCAATTTCGTCGACAAGGTGATCTTCAAGAACGAAGAAGGCCAGGGCATCGCCTACTACGTGGCGACCATCTTCGCCGAACTGGTACTGGGCATTCTCGCCAGTGCGATCGTCATGTGGTTCTCGCGCAAGCGCGAATTCCGTGCCGACGAGGCCGGCGCACGTCTGGCCGGCACCAGCGCAATGATCGGCGCACTGCAACGCCTGCGCGCCGAACAGGGCCTGCCGGTGCACATGCCGGACACCCTGAACGCCTTTGGCATCAACGGTGGCATCAAACAGGGCTTTGCCCGCATGTTCATGAGCCACCCGCCGCTGGAAGAGCGTATCGACGCGCTGCGTCGTCGCGGTTGATCTGACCGGTAACAATGAAAAGGCCCGCAGTGATGCGGGCCTTTTTTGTTGCCACGATTAGTTCGCGGTTGCTGATGGCCCTATCGCTGGCAAGCCAGCTCCCACAGCGGGCTGTGGCGTTTTGAAGATAGAGAGAACACGATTGAACCCTGTGGGAGCTGGCTTGCCAGCGATGAGGCCAGTACGACCCCTAAAGAGCTATAGGCCAGAAACGCGGTACACCCGCTCCTCAAGTCGCGTCACGCCCGCCTGCAGGAACTTCCAGCTCTCGCCCAGCACATCCTGCTCCTCGAGCACTTGCACCTGCCAGGCATCCCCCAGCAACCGCTGCACCTCATCATCCCCCACCGCAAACGGCGGCCCCGGCATCTGCGCCTGATCGTAATCCAGCGTGATCAGCAACCCTTGTACACCCTGCGGGAGAGTCCGCTGAAGATGCGCCGCATAGCGCTCACGCATCGGCGCTGGCAAGGCAATCAGCGCGGCACGGTCGTATATCGCCGCGCAATCGGCCACATCACTCGCTGTCAGCGCAAAGAAATCCCCACACCACAACTCGATGGCGTCACCCCGATAGACCTTGAACGCGCCCTTCTCGCTGATCTGCGGCTGCACCTGATGTTCACTGAAAAAGTCCTCGATAGCCTTTTCCGACAATTCGATCCCGAGCACCTGATGACCGCGCCCTGCCAGCCACGCCAGATCCAGACTTTTCCCACACAAAGGCACGAGCACTCGCGCCGTTTCAGGTGCCGCCCAGTGCCGCTGCAGATACGGGTTCACCTCGGGCAGATGGAAACCGATCTGGCCCGAAGCCCACTTCTTGTGCCAAAACTCAGGCTGCATGCGTCACTCCCAATAATTCGATCAAAAAGCATCAAAACTTATATTAGATTTAGATCAATGATCTGACTGAAGATGAGGCCATCTTAACGCTCAGGAACCCATCATGTTTCCCAGCCTGTTTATTTCCCACGGTTCACCCATGCTCGCGCTGGAACCCGGCGCCAGTGGCCCGGCGCTGGCGCGTCTCGCAGCCGAATTACCGAAACCCAAAGCCATCGTGATTGTTTCTGCGCATTGGGAAAGCCACGAGTTGCTGGTCAGCAGTAACGCGCAACCGGAAACCTGGCACGACTTCGGCGGCTTTCCGCGTGCATTGTTTGAAGTGCAGTACCCGGCGCCGGGCAATCCGCAACTGGCTGCCGAAGTGGCTGATTTGCTGGCAGCCAACAACCTGACTGCCCGCCTCGACCCACAACGTCCATTCGATCATGGTGTTTGGGTGCCGTTGTCGCTGATGTACCCGCAGGCGGATATTCCAGTGGTGCAGGTTTCGCTGCCGAGTCGCGCGGGCCCGGCGCTGCAAACCCGAATCGGCCGAGCGCTGGCGAGTTTGCGCGACCAGGACATTTTGCTGATCGGCTCCGGCAGCATCACCCACAACCTGCGCGAACTGGACTGGCACGCCGGCCCGGAAAGTGTCGAGCCGTGGGCGCGAGATTTCCGTGACTGGGTAATCGAGAAGTTGGCGGCGGACGATGAGGCGGCGCTGCATGATTATCGCCAGCAGGCGCCGAATGCAGTGCGCAGCCATCCGAGTGATGAGCATTTGTTGCCGCTGTATTTTGCCCGGGGCGCGGGAGGAGAGTTCAGCGTGGCGCATAAAGGCTTCACGATGGGCGCGTTAGGGATGGACATCTATCGCTTTGGTTAAAAGCAAAAGATCGCAGCCTTCGGCAGCTCCTACATTTGGAATGCGTTCCCTCTGTAGGAGCTGCCGAAGGCTGCG
>NZ_AKJR01000131.1:0-20535 GCF_000282235.1 Pseudomonas sp. GM24
GCCCGGGACGCTCCGCGTCCCTTTGAGCGCTGGAACGCGGAGCGTCCCTAGAGGCATTACCACGCAGAGCGTGGGAAAGATCTTAATATTCAAATTAGATCTAACAGATTAAATATTAAGTATTTTCAAGTCTAAAGCAGACATCTTATAGTCTCGCCGCAGGCGAATTTCGCGCAAGACGCATAAGCTGCTTTAGGGCACGATAACGCAGGCGCACGAATCACAAATTCGCCAACTTTCCTTAAGCGTCTTCCATAAGAAAACACAGGGGCTTGTCATGAATTTTTCCGCACTACGTCGCAATCTGCTGGTGGGTTCGCTAGGCCTGGCGCTGAGCGCCGGTCTGATCGGCCAGGCAGTGGCCGGTGAGCAGCTGCAACAGATCAAGGACAAAGGCGTTATCAACGTCGGCCTGGAAGGCACTTACCCTCCGTTCAGTTTCGTCGATGCCGACGGCAAGCTGTCCGGTTTCGAAGTCGAGTTGTCCGAAGCGCTGGCGCAAAAACTCGGCGTCAAAGCCAAGATTCAGCCGACCAAGTGGGACGGCATCCTCGCGGCGCTGGAATCCAAGCGTCTGGACGTCGTGGTCAACCAGGTGACCATCTCCGACGAGCGCAAAAAGAAGTATGACTTCTCCGAGCCGTACACCGTTTCCGGGATTCAGGCGCTGGTGCTGAAGAGCAAAGAAGCTGCACTGAACATCAAGACTGCCAATGACCTGTCCGGTAAAAAAGTCGGTGTAGGCCTGGGCACCAACTACGAACAGTGGGTCCGCGCCAACGTGCCGGGCGCTGACGTACGCACCTACGACGATGATCCGACCAAGTTCGCCGACCTGAACAATGGCCGCACCGACGCCATCCTGATCGACCGTCTGGCCGCACTTGAGTACGCCAAGAAAGCGCCGAAAACCGTCGCTGCCGGCGAAGCCTTCTCCCGCCAGGAAGCCGGTGTTGCCCTGCGTAAAGGCGAGCCTGAACTACTGGCCGCCGTGAACAAGGCCCTCGACGAACTGCGTGCCGACGGCACCCTTGCGAAGCTGTCCACGAAGTACTTCAACGCTGACGTCACTAAATAATGGAAGAAGCTTTCCAACTCGCACTGGACTCCGCGCCCTTTCTGCTCAAGGGCGCGTATTACACGGTAGTCCTCAGCCTCGGCGGGATGTTCTTCGGCTTGCTGCTGGGCTTCGGCCTGGCATTGATGCGCCTGTCGCGCTTCAAATCGGTCAGTTGGCTGGCGCGCATCTACGTGTCGTTCTTTCGCGGCACGCCGTTGCTGGTGCAGCTGTTCGTGATCTATTACGGCTTGCCGCAATTGGGTCTCGAACTGGATCCGCTGCCAGCGGCGCTGATCGGCTTCTCGCTGAACATGGCCGCTTACGCCTGTGAAATTCTGCGCGCCGCGATCGGCTCGATCGAACGTGGCCAGTGGGAAGCCGCCGCGAGCATCGGCATGACCCGCGCGCAAACCCTGCGCCGGGCCATCCTCCCGCAGGCGATGCGCACGGCGTTGCCGCCGCTGGGCAACAGCTTCATTTCGCTGGTCAAGGACACGGCACTGGCCGCCACCATTCAGGTGCCGGAGCTGTTCCGTCAGGCGCAATTGATTACCGCCCGGACTTTTGAAGTCTTCACCATGTATCTTGCCGCCGCGCTGATCTACTGGATTCTGGCAACAGTGCTTTCGCACTTTCAGAACAAGTTGGAAGAGCGGGTCAATCGGCACGACCAGGAGTCCTGACGATGATTGTCGTGGAAAAACTGACCAAGCAATTCAAGGGTCAGGTCGTGCTCAACGGCATCGACCTTGAGGTCAAGGAAGGCGAAGTCGTCGCGATCATCGGCCCCAGCGGTTCGGGGAAAACGACGTTTCTGCGTTGCCTGAATTTTCTTGAACAACCCACCAGCGGCCGGATCAAGGTCGGCGATATCGAGATCGATACCAGCCGCCCGCTGAACCAGCAGCAAAGCCTGGTGCGCAACCTGCGCCAGCACGTGGGCTTCGTGTTCCAGAACTTCAACCTGTTCCCCCATCGCACCGCTTTGGAAAACGTCATCGAAGGCCCGATCGTGGTCAAGAAGATGCCACGCGATGCCGCCATTGTCCTGGGCAAAAAGCTCATGGCCAAGGTGGGTCTCGCCGGCAAGGAAGATGCTTATCCTCGTCGTCTCTCCGGCGGTCAGCAACAGCGCGTGGCGATTGCCCGGGCGCTGGCGATGGAGCCGGAAGTGATCCTGTTCGACGAACCGACTTCAGCGCTCGACCCGGAACTGGTCGGCGAAGTGCTGGCGACCATCCGCGGCCTTGCGGAAGAGAAACGCACCATGGTGATCGTCACCCACGAAATGGGTTTTGCTCGCGATGTGGCCAACCGTGTGGTGTTTTTCGACAAAGGCGTGATCGTTGAACAAGGCGAAGCCAAAGCATTGTTCGCCAACCCGAAAGAAGAACGCACTAAACAGTTTCTCAGCAAGTTTCTGAATCACGCCTGAGTACTTTTTATCGCTGCATCGGAAACTTCCACGGATGGAAGTTACCTTCAACAAACACCAGCTTTATCCCTTCAGACAAAACATATTCGATGCGCTACATATATATGTTCTGCAACAGATAATGCCCGCCTGCTACCCGCTCCACCCGGCATGACAGCGCTCGAATAAATCCAAGCAAAAAACGCAAAAAAACCGTTAGTTCCGTGGCTCATTTCGTCTTGGCGCTTAGGCATCAGGCCTCAACAGCGTAGGAAGATTCTGATTAATTCGTAATTCACGAATTAACTAACATCATCTATTGACACCCCATCCCGCAGACTCTTATCTAGTCGCCAACCGGCACCACTTAGTTTAACCAACCCGTATTCAACTTGAATAAAAGTTCAAAGCTTTATTGCCAGTTTATTCACGCCTTTTGTTCTTCCAGAAACGGACTTCGCTGCAAGGCTTCAAGGAGAGAAATCGATGACCCGAACTTCGCATACCCCCGAACTGGCAGCGCCGACCGTGGCGCCCGCGCAAAAAACCGGCATCAATCTGGCCGCCGCCGCCCATCTGGTGGTCGAGGTGTCACCCTATCCCGACATGGATAGCGGAGACCTGATCGAGCTGTTCTGGAACAAATGCTATGTCGCCTCCAGGGTGCTGACAGCGGATGACGTCGGCACGGCAATCAGCCTTCGGGTGCCGGAAAGCTTCATCGCCAACGGCACGACGCGCATTCACTACCGGGTGATGCAGGTCGGTCAGGGGCCGGCGTTATCGGCGGCGACACGCGTGCAGGTCAAACTGGACTGCCCCGGCGGGCAACCTTCAGCGCTGAGCGGAGACGAAAACCAGCAACTGGCCCCCGTGACCATCCCCGACACCATTCGCCGTCAGGGGGTGAATCCAAACCAGATCAAACGCGGCGTACCGCTGACCATCGAGCCCTACCTGAACATGGCCGAAGATGACGCCATTACCTTACGCTGGGGCGATGTACGCATGGACCTGGCACCGATCACCGCCGCGGATATCGGGCTGCCCATTCAAGTCTGGGTGCCTCCCTCGGTGATTGTCGAAGCGGGCGAAGATCTGCGGCTGGACGTGACGTACTGCATTCTCGATCGGGTCGGCAACAACTCGCGCTGGGCGCCGCCAAGAACGTTGAAGATCGGTTGTGCAAACCCTTATCTGAAAGTGCCCCTCAGGCCAAAACTCATGGCTGCCGAATCGCGTAAAGATTGATCCTCTTCAGCGGATAAGGGGCCCCGGCCCCTTTACCCGAAAATTCTTAACCAACCTGACCATCACCCCTTCTATACATATTCCTAAAAGTTAGTTTATTTAATTTTTATACACGCTTAGGGTATATGAACCGGACCACCGGACATTCTTTCGTTCGCCGCACTTTTGCGGCGTTTTTCATGAGATGTGAGGTAGGTAGTATGGTCCGGAACACAATCACCCCAGTGCAGATCGCCAGGGCATTGCGTGCAGCCAAGGAGCGGCACTGATGTCCAGTCTGGCAGATGCAAACGTCCAGTCGGATCTGGACATCGCCCCACTGTTGTTGCCCGCGCAGGTCTTGCGCAACGACGCCCAAGCCATCAAGGCTGCCCATGAACTGGCGCAAGTCGCCCGCGTGCAGGCCGCCAAACGCGACCGCCAGCGCAAGTTGCCGTGGTCGGAAATCGAACAGTTCACCCGCAGCGGATTAGGCAGCATCGCCATCCCGCGCGAATACGGTGGCCCGCAGGTTTCCTTTGTCACTTTGGCCGAAGTGTTCGCGATCATCTCCGCCGCCGACCCGGCGTTGGGGCAGATTCCGCAGAACCAGTTCGGCATTATCAATCTGGTACTCGGCAGCGCGACCGAGGAGCAGAAGAAACAGCTGTTCCAGAGCGTTCTGGAAGGCTGGCGCATCGGCAATGCCGGCCCGGAACGCGGCACCAAAAACACCCTGGAGCTGAAAGCGCGAATCACCGCAGACGGTGATGATTACGTGATCAACGGCCAGAAGTTTTATTCCACCGGTGCGCTGTTTGCGCATTGGGTGGCGGTCAAGGCGCTCAACGATGACGGCAAGCAAGTGCTGGCCTTTGTCCGTCGCGGCACGCCGGGTTTGCGCATCGTTGATGACTGGTCGGGTTTCGGTCAGCGCACCACCGCCAGCGGCACGATTCTGCTGAACAACGTGCGTGTCGAATCGAGCCTGGTGGTCGACAACTGGAAGATCAACGAAACCCCTAACACCCAAGGCGCGGTGTCGCAGTTGATTCAAGCGGCCATCGACGCCGGCATCGCCCGTGGCGCCATTGATGACGCTATCGAGTTCGTCAAAACCCGTGCACGGCCGTGGATCGACGCCAAGGTTGATCGCGCCAGCGATGACCTCTATGTGATCGCTGACATCGGCAAACTGAAAATCGAACTGCACGCCGCCGAAGCGCTGCTGCGCAAGGCCGGCAAAGTGCTTGATCAAGTGCACGCCGCGCCGCTCACTGCCGAGTCTGCCGCCCGCGCTTCGATCGCCGTGGCCGAAGCAAAAGTGCTGACCACCGAGATTTCCTTGCTCGCCAGCGAAAAGCTGTTCGAACTGGCCGGCAGCCGCGCGACCCTCGCCGAATTCAACCTCGACCGTCACTGGCGCAACGCCCGCGTGCACACGCTGCATGACCCGGTGCGCTGGAAATATCACGCGGTCGGCGCCTATCGCCTCAACGGCACTTTACCGGCTCGCCATTCCTGGATCTGAGACGACCAGACATCTGGAGAAAAACATGACGCTATCCCATCACGTCGCGGTCATCACCAGCGATGAGCAAGCCCTGATCGTCGCCAGCGATCTGGCCGAAGATTTCAAACGCGACAGCGCCCTGCGCGACCGTGAACGTCGCTTGCCACTGCCGGAACTCGATGTATTTTCCCGCTCCGGTCTATGGGGCATCAGCGTGCCCAGGGAATACGGCGGCGCTGGCGTGTCCAACGTAACTTTGGCCAAAGTCATTGCCCTGATCGCCCAGGCCGACGGCTCGCTCGGGCAGATTCCGCAGAACCATTTCTACGCACTGGAAGTGCTGCGCGTAAACGGCAGCCACGCACAAAAACAACGGCTGTACGCCGAGGTTCTCGCCGGCCAACGCTTCGGCAATGCCTTGGCAGAACTGGGCACCAAAACCGCCCACGACCGCGTCACCAGCCTCAAGCGCGCCGGTGACGGCTATCGCATCAACGGTCGCAAGTTCTATGCGACAGGCGCGATTTACGCACAGCGCATTCCTACTTCTGTGGTGGATGAAAACGGCGTGCAGCAACTGGCCTTCGTCCCGCGTGACAGCAAAGGCCTGACGGTGATCGACGACTGGAGCGGCTTTGGCCAGCGCACCACTGGCAGCGGTTCTGTGGTGTTCGAAGATGTATTCGTTGCCGCCGAAGACGTGCTGCCGTTTCAAAGTGCCTTCGAACGCCCGACCACTGTCGGCCCGTTAGCGCAGATCCTTCACGCCGCCATCGACACCGGCATCGCGCGCGCCGCTTATGAAGACGCGCTGCATTTTGTGCGCAGCAAAACCCGGCCTTGGATCGATTCCGGCAACGACAAAGCCACCGAAGATCCACTGACACTGAAGAGCTTCGGCCATTTGAGCATTCGCTTGCACGCCACCGAAGCCTTGCTCGAACGTGCCGGCGAATTCCTCGACGCCGCGCAAGCCGAGACCAACGCGAAAACCGTCGCCGCCGCTTCGATTGCCGTCGCCGAAGCACGGGCGATCAGCACTGAAATCTCTTTGGCCGCCGGCAGCACGCTGTTCGAACTGGCCGGCAGCCAGGCGACCCTGATCGAACATGGCCTCGACCGCCATTGGCGCAACGCCCGCGTGCACACCCTGCACGACCCGGTGCGCTGGAAATATCACGCGGTGGGCAACTACTACCTCAATGACGAAAACCCTCCGTTGCGAGGGACGATCTGATGAGCGCGGCGAAAAAGAAGATCCTGCTGAATGCGTTCAACATGAACTGCATTGGCCACATCAACCATGGCCTGTGGACGCATCCGCGCGACACCTCGACGCGCTACAACACCCTCGAATACTGGACGGAACTGGCGCAATTGCTGGAGCGCGGGCTGTTCGACGGACTGTTCATCGCCGACATCGTCGGTGTGTACGACGTCTATCAGAACTCGGTCGACGTGACGCTGAAAGAGTCGATCCAGTTGCCGGTCAACGATCCGTTGTTACTGGTTTCAGCGATGGCTGCCGTGACCAGAAATCTTGGTTTCGGTCTGACCGCGAATCTCACTTATGAGCCGCCGTATCTGTTCGCCCGACGCATGTCGACGCTCGATCATTTGAGCCGCGGTCGTGTTGGCTGGAACATCGTCACCGGTTATCTCGACAGCGCCGCCAAAGCCATGGGCCTCAGCGAACAGGTGGAACACGACCGTCGCTACGAACAGGCCGACGAGTATCTGGAGGTGCTCTACAAACTCTGGGAAGGCAGCTGGGAAAACGGCGCAGTGCTCAACGACCGCGAGCAGCGGATCTACGTCAACCCGGAAAAAGTGCACAAGGTCGAGCACAAAGGCGAGTTCTATCAGGTCGAGGGTTATCACCTCTGCGAGCCTTCGCCACAGCGTACGCCAGTGCTGTTTCAAGCAGGCAGTTCCGAACGCGGTTTGCTCTTCGCCGGACGCCATGCCGAGTGCGTGTTCATCAGCGGTCAGAACAAACCGTCGACCAAAGTTCAGGTCGACAAGGTCCGCGCCAGCGCCGTTGAAGCGGGCCGCAATCCCGAGGACATCAAGGTGTTCATGGGCCTCAACGTGATTGTCGGCGCAACGGAAGAAGCCGCGTGGGCCAAGCACGCCGAGTACCTGAGTTACGCCAGCGCCGAAGCTGGCGTGGCGCATTTTTCCGCGTCGACCGGCATCGATTTTTCGCAGTACGAGATCGACGAACCGATCCAGTACGTGAAGAGCAACGCCATTCAGTCCGCCACCAAAAACCTGCAGAACAACGACTGGACCCGGCGCAAATTGCTCGACCAGCACGCCCTCGGTGGTCGCTACATCACCGTCGTCGGCTCGCCGGAGCAAGTGGCGGATGAGCTGGAATCGTGGATCGCCGAGACCGGCCTCGATGGCTTCAACCTGACCCGGATTGTTACGCCGGAGAGCTATGTGGATTTCATTGAATTGGTGATTCCGGAGTTACAACGGCGCGGGTCGTACAAGACCGCGTACGACAACGGCAGCTTGCGCGAGAAGCTGTTTCACGGTGCGGCGCAGTTGCCCGTGCAACACACCGGCGCAGCGTTCCGCCGCTAAAAGCATCGCTGGCAAGCCAGCTCCCACAAGGGTTTGTGGCGTTCACAAAACCTGTGGGAGCTGGCTTGCCAGCGATGAAGCCCGACCCGACACCACAAAATTAATGCACTGACTGGAAAAACCATCATGACCAAAAAACGCCTGTCCCACCCAGTCAAAGCACTGGCCCTGGCCCTCGGCCTGTTCAGCTCGGCAGTCTTCGCCGCCGACGCACCGCTGAAAATCGGCACCACCGCCGCCTTCGCCATTCCGCTGGAAGCCGCCGTCGAAGAAGCCTCCAAACAAGGCCTCAAAGTTGAGTTAGTGGAATTCACCGACTGGATCGCGCCGAACGTCAGCCTCGCCGCCGGCGACATCGACGTGAACTACTTCCAGCACATCCCGTTCCTTGAAAACGCCAAAGCCGCGTCGGGTTTTGATCTGGTGCCGTTCGCGCCGGGGATCATCAACAACGTCGGCCTCTACTCGAAAAAATACAAAAGCTTCGACGAGTTGCCCGAAGGCGCCAGCGTCGCCATCGCCAACGATCCGATCAATAGCGGCCGTGGTCTGCAACTGCTGGCCAAGGCCGGTTTGATCACGCTGAAACCGGGCGTCGGCTACAAGGCCACCGAAGACGACATCGTCGCCAACCCGAAGAAAATCAAAATCCTCCAGGTTGAAGCCGTGCAATTGGTACGCGCCTACGACGACGCCGATCTGGTTCAGGGTTACCCCGCCTACATCCGTTTGGCGAAGACCTTCGATGCAGGTTCGGCACTGCTGTTCGACGGCCTCGACCACAAGGAGTACGTGATCCAGTTCGTCATCCAGCCGAAGAGCAAAACCGATCCGCGCCTGATCAAATTCGTCGACATTTACCAGCACTCGCCGGTTGTACGCGCCGCACTGGATAAGGCTCACGGCAAGCTGTATCAAGCCGGTTGGGAAAGCTGAGCATGACGGCCGCGATCCAACGGCGACTGGAGTTTCCAGAGCCCCACAATGCTGAAAAAACCGAACTGCACCCCGAGTTGAATCGCGCCCACGTACGCTTCATCGGCCTGGGTAAAACCTACAACGGCCGGCAAGGCCCGGTCGCGGCTTTGCAGGGCATCGATCTGGCAATTCAGCGCGGCGAAGTGTTCGGCATTATCGGCCGCAGCGGCGCCGGCAAGTCGTCGCTGATCCGCACGATCAATCGTCTGGAACAACCGACCTCAGGACGGGTGTTGATCGATCAGGTCGATATTGGCGGGTTCGATGAAGACCGTCTGGTTGCTCTGCGCCGGCGCATCGGCATGATCTTTCAGCACTTCAATCTGATGTCAGCCAAGACCGTTTGGCAGAACGTTGAATTGCCGCTGAAAGTCGCGGGTGTGCCGAAAGAACAACGCGAGAAAAAGGTCCGCGAACTGCTCGAACTGGTCGGCCTGCAGGAAAAGCACAAAGCCTATCCGGCGCAACTTTCCGGTGGGCAGAAACAGCGTGTCGGCATCGCCCGCGCGCTGGTGCATGACCCGGATATTCTGCTCTGCGACGAAGCCACTTCGGCGCTCGATCCAGAGACCACCCAGTCGATCCTCGGCCTGCTTCGCGAAATCAATAAACGCCTGGGCCTGACCATCGTTCTGATCACTCACGAGATGGCAGTGATCCGCGAAATCTGCGACCGCGTTGTCGTGCTTGAGCACGGGCGGGTTGTCGAGCAAGGCCCGGTCTGGGAAGTGTTCGGTAATCCGCAGCACGAAGTCAGCCAAACCTTGCTGGCGCCGCTGCAACACGCGTTGCCGGAAGAATTGCAAAGCCGTTTGCAGACGCAGCCGCCCTCCTCCGACGCCGCTGTGGTGCTGCGTTTGCAATTCACCGGCAGCGCCAGTGATGAACCGGATCTGGGCGCACTGTTCGCCGCGCTCGGCGGGCGGGTGAAACTGCTTCAGGGCGGCGTCGAACGGATTCAGGGTCACGCGCTGGGGCAACTGTTGTTGGCTGTCAGCGACTCAGCGTTCAGCGCCGAACAATTGCGCGAGCGCGCCGCACCGTGGGTGCAGCGAGTGGAGGTAGTGGGTTATGTGGTTTGATCGCTTGCTGCAGGGCTTTATCGATACGTTTCTGATGGTCGGCGTATCTTCGCTGATCGCGCTGCTGGTGGGGATTCCCATGGCGGTGATTCTGGTCACCAGCGACAAGGGCGGGATCTACGAAGCGCCGGTATTGAACCGTGCCTTGGGCACGTTCGTGAATCTGTTCCGCTCGATCCCGTTTCTGATTCTGATGGTCGCGCTGATTCCATTTACCCGGTTGATTGTCGGTACCACCTACGGTGTCTGGGCTGCCGTCGTGCCGCTGACGATTGCCGCCACGCCGTTCTTTGCACGGATTGCTGAAGTGAGTTTGCGCGAGGTTGATCATGGTTTGATCGAGGCTGCGCAGGCGATGGGCTGCCGGCGTTGGCATATCGTCTGGCATGTGCTGTTGCCGGAGGCGCTGCCAGGGATTGTCGGCGGTTTCACCATTACGCTGGTGACGATGATCAACTCGTCGGCCATGGCCGGGGCGATTGGCGCGGGTGGGTTGGGGGATATCGCCTATCGCTACGGCTATCAGCGCTTTGACAGCCAGATCATGCTGACGGTGATTGTGTTGCTGGTGGCGTTGGTGGCGGTGATCCAGTTGGGTGGGGACCGGTTGGCGCGGGGGTTGAACAAGCGCTGAGCTCATCCGGAATCATGCCGCGCCTCTGAAACCGCTTTCGCGAGCAGGCTCGCTCCCACATTTGGAATGCGTTCCCCTGTGGGAGCGAGCCTGCTCGCGAATGGCTGCGCAGCAGCCCCGAACTCGATGGCGTATATTCGGCAAATCCCAATTGCCCGCGTATCCCCACCATGAAGCAGACCCCCAACGATCTCGAACAGATCACCACCACCACCCTCGGCCACTACAACTCGGTGGCCGAAGACTTCCGTGAAGGCACCCGCGACCACGATGTCAGCCAGAACATCGATGCGCTGCTGCGGCATATTCAAGGTGTGGCGCCGTTCACGGTTCTGGATTTCGGCTGCGGGCCGGGGCGGGATTTGCAGGCGTTTACGCGTATGGGGCACATCGCCGTGGGTCTCGACGGTTCCCAAGAGTTTGCGCGAATGGCCCGTGAGGACAGTGGTTGCGAGGTGCTGCAACAGGACTTTCTGAAACTCGATCTGCCGGCTGAACGCTTCGACGGAATCTTCGCCAATGCGGTGCTGTTTCATGTGCCATTGCAGGAATTGCCACGGGTTTTGCAACAGCTGCGCGATACCTTGAAACCGGGCGGTGTGCTGTTCAGCTCTAACCCGCGCGGGGATAACCGCGAGGGCTGGAACGGGCCGCGCTATGGCTCGTATCACGATCTGGAGGCATGGCGCGGGCTGCTTGCCCGCGCCGGATTCGTCGAACTTGAACACTACTTCCGTCCCGCAGGCCTGCCGCGCGAACAGCAGCCGTGGTTGGCCAGCGTCTGGCGCAAAGTCTGAGTCAGGGAGTTGCCTGCACCCGGTAGTGGCTGACGGTACCTTCCGGCAGCAGCAGCGTGACGCTCTCGCCGGGCAGGGTCCGGCCGTCCACTTCACGCGGGGCTGGATCGAAGTTGGCCAGCAGCCGAGTGCCGTCTTCAAATGAAGTCTGCTGCACCTGCCGATCCCCGCTCAGCCATTGGAAACCGGTCAACGCCTGCGTCGCCAGGCGCTCATGCAGCGGGCGGAAAAATGCATCCTGACGAGCCATCAGCGGCAGTCGCTGCGCCAGCGTTGCCGCACTCAGGTGGTACAGCGGCGGCACGTTGTACAGCAATTGCGTCAGTTCGTTTTCCACCCTTGCGTTGCCTGGTTTAAGGCTGTCGAACAACCAGTGATGGGTGGTGATGAGCGAACCGTGGAACACCGCTTGATAAAGCGGCAAACGGCTGGCCGGGTCAAAGTGTATGCGCCGCAACGGTTCCTTTATTGGCACGGATTTGAAGAACAGGGCCGGTTGCTCCGGCGGAAACCACTTGCCGACAAAATATTCGGAATCCGGGTTTTTACTCATGTCGGCATCGCCCCAACCGATCACCGGTGTCTGCATGCCATGAGCGAACAGTACGCCTTGGGCCGTCGTTGCATTGCCGTCTTCTGAGCCGCTGGGCAATTGCAGCACTTCATTGATCCAGCGCGACGCCGCGACATTGCCTTCGGCGTTCTGTGCCTGTGTCATTGGGGCGTCCGCACGGTAGCTGTCGAACACCATGCCTGTGGCGTAGGCGTCGAGAAACCAGCTGTTGAAACCAGCGGCGACGCTGACCGCTTTGACCCGTTGCTCCAACAAAGGGCGCACGCAACGCGGGTCGGTGTAATGACCCGACTGCTGAAAGCCGCTTTTCATCGTGCGATCTTCCAGCAAGATGGCGCACTCACGGTAAGCCGTGTCACCCAGATGTGCGGTGGTCCAGTCTGGATTCTCATCCCGCCTCAGCGCGGTCTCGTAAGAGTCATACGGTGCAAGCAGATACCCCGCCTGCACGCCCGCGCGAACCGCCTCGGGATGCCAGAGGCCGCCCTCCCAGCCCTCGCCAAGCCCCAACCACAGGCGCGGCAGCCCAGCGTTCTGCAATCGCTCAATCGTATCCAGCGACAAAGTGCTGCCCCATTGCTCGGAATTGGCTGTCACGGCACCCGCGAACTCGCGGGCCAGTTGCCCGCGCAAGGCAACATAACCGTTGGCCAGTGCCTGCATGTCCGGCACCGCGCGGGCTTGCCAGGTTTTGCGCGCCTGAGTGTTCAGCGCGTGATTGAGGCTGCGCAGCAGCACGTCTTGCTGATAACGATCGAGCACCGTTTCGGTGGCCAGCAACTGCAAGCCTTCGCGATCCATGCCTTCGCGCAATGCGCCGGCAAGGCGGCTCGGGCCGCGCAACTTGCCAAGCAACGCCGGCCAGTTACGCACATCCTTTTGCCCCAGCAGATCGTTACCCCACAGGTAGACATGAGTGGCGCCCAACAGCTTTCGCGACGCCGGTGTTTTCTCAAGCTTGCTGCTCAGGCTTTCGTAACGGCCGGTGTCGATCAGCCATTGCCGGTAGCGTTTGGCGCCGGCCAGCGGGTCGGCGTCACCCAAAAACAGGCTGAACGTCAGCGGTGTCGACGGCTTGAGTGAGGTGAATTGGTGGCGCACCGACAAAGCCAGCGAATCGCCTTCAGCGTTGAACTGCAGTTGTTTGTTAAAGGGATTGGTCAGCAACCAGCTGAGGCTGAATCCCTCATGCTCGACACCCCAGATCGGCAGACTCATGTCCTGAGTGGCATTGAGCACCCCTTGACGCACCAGAAACGCCTGCCACACCGGATCGCCGCGCGGCACATAATGCCCCTCGGCCAAGGGCCAGATCAGGCCCTTGCCCATGGCATTGCCGGGCTGGCGCAAGAACTCAAGTTCAGCCGGGGCGCGTGCGGTGATCGAGAACGTCAGGTCGCGTTGATCGAGATCAACGCTGAGTGACCAGGCGCCATCGTTCCATTGCCAGTCGACGCGATTGTCGCGTTGCACCAGGTTGCTGACCCTGTGCGCGGCGACACCCGTCGATGCCTGTACAGTCGCGCCATTGGCCGGGGTGACTCGCACGGCGAGGGTTGCGGGGTCGAGTTGTACGCGCCACAGCGGGTTCACCAAAAGGATGTCGGCCAGCGATGAGGGCGACAGGCACAGGCCGGCCAATAACAGCAGTTGGCGCAGCCAGCAAGTGACAGTCGACATCAGGCGTCCCTCCTCCAAATGGAGGAAGGACGGTAACGCAAGGCATCACAGTTGTAAGTCAGACCTTTCCCAAAGGTGTAACAAACGCACTCAGCGGGTCGATGACGAAGCGTCCTTCTTCGGCTCGCGAATCTTGTACCAGGCCACATACAGCGCCGGCAGGAACAGCAGCGTCAGCAACGTCGCCACCACAATCCCGCCGATCATCGCGTACGCCATCGGTCCCCAGAACACTTCCCGGGCAATCGGGATCATGCCCATGCTCGCCGCTGCCGCGGTCAACAGGATCGGCCGACGCCGATGCTCAGTCGCCTCCACCACCGCATCCCACGGTGCATAGCCCTTCTTCTCGAACTCATCGATCTGCGTCACCAGAATCACCGAGTTACGGATGATGATGCCGATCAGCGCGAGAATCCCCAGAATCGCCACAAAGCCCATCGGCGTACCGGTCGGCACCAGCGCCAGCACCACGCCGATCAGCCCCAGCGGCGCGACACTCGCCACCAGGAACATCTTCTGCACGCTGTGCAACTGGATCATCAGAAAGGTCGCCATCAAAAACAGCATCAACGGCAAGACCTTGGCGATCGGCCCCTGCGCCTTGCCGCTTTCCTCGACCGTACCGCCAGTGGCGACCTTGTAGCCCACTGGCAGTTTGTCAGCGAAGGCATCAATCGACGGCTTGAGGATTTTCACCAGATCGGTCGGCTGGATCTCGTCGCGCACCGAAGCCTTGATGGTGATGGTCGGCAAACGGTCGCGACGCCACACCAGCGGCTGTTCCAGCTCATAGCGCACAGTGGCGAACGCCAGTAACGGAATCGATGTGCCGTTGGGCGTAACGATCTGCAGATTCTGCAGGGTTTCCGGCGTACCACGCTCCGAATTCACCGCCCGGCCGACCACATTGATCAGATAGATGTCGTCGTTGACCTGGGTCAAAGGCGCGCCGCTGACGATGCTGTTCATCAGGTTCGCCACGTCTTCGGAGGACAACCCGAGCTGCCGCGCCTTGTCCTGCGCGATGTCGATGCGCAGGACTTTGCCCGGCTCGTTCCAGTCGTAAATGATCTCGCCGATGTGCGGGTTCTTGTCCAGCTCGGTGGCGAGGTCGATGGCGTGTTTGCGCACTTGATCGATGTCCTTGCCGCTGACCCGGTACTGGATCGGACGCCCCACCGGCGGGCCCATTTCCAGCGCCTGGACGTAACTGCCGATGCCGACGAAGTCTTTGTGCAAGCGCTCGCGCAGACGCTGACTGAGTGCCTCACGGGCCTCGAAGTCTTTGCTGACGATCACCAGTTGCGCGTAGTACGGGTTTTGCAATTGCTGGTCGAGCGGCAGATAGAAACGGATCGCGCCCTGACCGATGTAAGTACTCCAGCGCACGATGTCCGGATCCCCCTTGAGCGTCGCTTCGAGCTTGTCGACAGCCTTGCGGGTTTCGTCGATCGAGGCGTTTTGCGGCAGGTTGAGGTCGACGAGAATTTCCGGGCGGTCCGACGCCGGGAAAAACTGGTTCTGCACAAAGCGCATGCAAAAAATCGACAGAACAAACAGCAGTACGGTGATCCCGATCGCCCACCAGCGATTGCGCATCGCCCACAACAGGCCGCCATTGAACGCACGCCCGACGCGGCCAGGCTCGGCTTCATGGGGTTTCACGTTGGCGCTGAGAATGTGCACGCCGATCACCGGAGCGAAGAACACCGCGACAATCCACGACACAATCATGGCCACGGCAATCACCGCAAACAGCGTGTAGGTGTACTCACCGGCGGAACTGGCGTTGAGGCCGATGGGCACGAAACCGGCGACGGTCACCAGTGTACCGGTGAGCATCGGGAACGCCGTCGAGGTGTAGGCGAACGTCGCGGCTTGCTCCTTGGTCTCGCCCATTTCCAGGCGCGTGACCATCATCTCCACGGTGATCATCGCGTCGTCGACGAGCAGGCCGAGAGCGATGATCAGTGCGCCGAGAGAAATCCGCTGCATGGTGATGCCACTGTATTCCATGAACACAAACACCATCGCCAGCACCAGCGGAATCGAGCACGCCACCACCAGGCCGGCGCGCACGCCGAGGCTGATGAAGCTGACCACCAGCACGATGATCACCGCCTCGAACAGGGCACTGGTAAAGCCACCGACCGCTTCTTCCACCACCACCGCCTGATCGGACACGGTGTGCACACCCACGCCAACCGGCAAGTCTGCAGTCAGTTCATCGATGCGCTGGTGCAACGCCTTGCCAAACTCCTGAACGTTGCCGCCCTTCTGCATGGCAATCGCCAGACCGATGGCCGGTTTGCCGTCGAAGCGGAATTCCGGGGTAGCCGGATCGGTGTAACCGCGAGTGATGTCGGCGATGTCAGCCAGGCGATAGAAACGGTCGTTGAGTTTGAGATTGACCTCGGCCAGATCCTTTTCCGAGGCGAACTGCCCCGAAGTGCGCACGGAAATCCGCTCAGGGCCGGCCTCGATCACACCGGCCGGGGTCACGGCGTTCTGCGATTGCAGGCTCTGCACGACCTGACGCTGATCGATACCCAACGCCGCGAGTTTGCGGGTAGAGAAGTTCAGATAAATCACTTCGTCCTGCTGGCCGATCATTTCGATCTTGCCCAGCCCCGGTACATTGCGGATCTCGGCCCGCGCCTGTTCCACGTAATCGCGTAACTGGCGCATGGTCAGGCCATCGGCGGTGAAGGCGTAGACCGAGCCGAACACATCACCGAACTCGTCGTTGAACCCGGGCCCTTGAATACCTTTGGGGAACTGCCCGCGAATGTCGTCGATCTTCTTGCGCACCTGGTACCAGATTTCCGGGATGTCCTTGGCGCTGGTGGTGTCGCGCAGGTACACGTACACCGTCGATTCGCCGGGGCGCGTGTAACTTTTCACGTAGTCGAGGGAGTCGAGTTCTTCGAGTTTTTTCTCGATGCGATCGGTGACCTGCGCAAGGGTTTCCTCCTGGGTCGCGCCCGGCCATTTGGTCTGGATCACCATGGTCTTGATGGTGAACGACGGGTCTTCTTCGCGGCCCAGATTGAAGTACGAGAACACGCCCATCAGCAATGCGACGAACATCAGGTACCAGACGAATGACTGATGCTTGAGGGCCCATTCGGAGAGGTTGAAAGAGCCTTTCATTGACTGTCCTCGCCAAGTTTTACCGATTGTCCGGGTTTGAGGCTGTTGACGCCCGCGCTGACCACGCGCTCGCCATTCTTCACGCCGCCCGCGAGTACTACGCTGCTGTCGGTGCGGCTGATCACGCTGACGTCGCGAGGGCTGACGGTTTTGCTCTGGGTGTCGATGACCCAGATCCGTGGTTTGCCGTCGACCTCCTGCAAAGCGGTAGCCGGCAATTCGATGCGCGGTTTGATCGCCGAACTGAGGGTCACGCTGATCGCCGTGCCGAGGCGGAAACCGTCCGGTGTCTCAGCCAGCGTCAGGCGTGCGCGACGAGTACGCGTGGCGCTTTGCGCCTGCGGTTCGATCTCGCGAAGGGTTGCCGTGGTGTTGATGCTCGGGTCGAGTTGCCCGGCCACCAGAAACACCACGTCGGAGGGAATCTGATCGACCAGGGTGTCCGGCAGATCGATCACCGCTTCCTTGATGTCCGGTTGCGCCAGGGTTACGACCTGCTGGCCCGCCGTCACCACTTGCCCGGCTTCAGCGTTCCACGCGGTGACCACGGCTTTATGGTCGGAACGCAGTTCGGTGTAGCCGAGCTGGTCTTTGCTTTGATTGACCGCCGCCCGTGCCTGGTCCAGCGAGGCCTGGGTGGTTTTCAAGTCCGTGGTGGCAATGTCCAGTTGTGCCTGCGCCCCGACGCCACGATCGAACAGCGCCTGCTGACGGCGGGCATTGGCCTGGGCATTGATCAGTTGCGCCTGAACCTTGGCCAGGTCGCCCTGGGCCGAACGCAATTGGTTTTGCTGATCAGACGGATCAAGGGTGGCGAGCAGCGTGCCCTTTTGCACTTCGGTTCCGACATCGACGTTGCGGCTGGCGATGCGGCCACCGACGCGGAAACCGGTGTTGCTTTCATAACGCGCCTGGATGCTGCCGGCGAAACGCCCGAGGCTTTCCTCGCTCAGCGCTTGAACCTTGACCGATAACACCGGACGTACCGGCTCCGGAGGTGGCTCGCTTTTCGAGCAGGCCGCCAGCAACACCCCCACGGATAACAGCCCCAGACGCTTCATGGCTGTGCTCCCGGTTGCAGATCCTTGTAGGTGTTTTCAGCGATTTCGACTTTCATGCCGGGATGCAACAACTGCCCACCGGCGACGATGACTTTTTCCCCGCCCTTGAGGCCTTCGCTGATGATGACCTTGCCGATCAGGTAGCGGCCGACGGTCACGTTGTGCAACTGCGCTTCACCTTTATCGTCGACCATCCACACCGCCGGATCACTGATGTTTTTGGTCAGCGCCGACCATGGCAATTCGACTGCCGACTTGCCGCTGCCCTTGGCCGTGGCGCTGACCACCGAGCCCAGCTGCATCCCTTGTGGCAAGCTGTCGAGGCTGACTTTGACTTGCACCGTGCCGGACTGCGCCGACACCGCCGGGGTGATTTCACGCACCGTACCGGTGGTTTTGATGGCAGGGTTATCGAGCAGGCTGACGACGATCGAGGGATCCGCAGGACGCTCGGCCAGCAGCGATTCGTAGACGTTGAACACCGCGTCACGGTCGCCGTCGCGGGCCAGCGAAAAAATCGGCGCAGTGGCCTGCACGACCTGGCCGACTTCGGCCTGACGCTCGGTGATCACCCCCGGTGCATCAGCGATCAGTGCGGTGTAGCTCAACTGGTCCTTCGCATTAGCCAATTGCGCCTGCGCCGCACTCAAGGCGCTCTGGCTGCTGCGCAGCGCCGCTTGGGCGGAATCGTATTCGCTCTGGCTGGTGTAGCCCTTGGGCAGGAGTTTTTGCTGGCGTACGAACGCCGCGGCACTCTGTTTCACCCGGGCTTGTTCGGCGACTACCTGAGCCTGGGCGGAGTCGACGTTGGTCTGCAAATCCTTGGGATCGAGTTTGGCCAGCACCTGTTTGGCGGTGACCCGGTCGCCGACGTCGACCATGCGCTGGATGATCTTGCCGCCGACGCGGAACGACAATTCAGTCTGCACGCGCGCCTGCACGTCACCGGTCAATGTCACCGAAGCCGCGTAATCCGTGGGTTTGACCTCTTGTACAAAGACCCGTGGCAGGTATTCCTCAGGGGCTTTTTTCTCGCCGCATGCGGTCACCAAGGTGAACAGACTCAGCATGACCGCTGTTTTCAAACCGGGACTCGCCATGCAGACTCCTTCCTGTGTACGAACGTGCAAGTGACGATACGACTGTGAGCTTAGAACAGGGTTCAACGTTCGCCCGTTCGTCCCCCATATTTCCTCTAGGAGCTGCCGGAGGCTGCGATCTTTTGATCTTTTAAAAACAACATCAAAAGATCGCAGCCTCCGGCAGCTCCTACAATAGGCGCCTGAAGAGAAGGAATTCCATGCTCAATACTCTCGCGGTGGCCAATTACCGTTCGATCAACAAACTGGTGATCCCGCTCGGCCGCCTGAACCTGATCACCGGCCCCAACGGCAGCGGCAAGTCCAACCTCTACCGGGCCTTGCGCTTGCTGGCGGAAACCGCTCAGGGCGGGGTGGTCAATGCGCTGGCCCGTGAGGGTGGACTGGAGTCGACTTTCTGGGCCGGGCCGGAAACCATCAGCCGGCGTATGCGCAACGGCGAAGTGCCCATTCAGTCGACGGTGCGTCAGGCTGTGAAGCGGCTGCGCCTGGGGTTTGCCGGAGAAGACTTCAGTTATTCGATCAGCCTCGGCCTGCCCGACTCTAACGGGCACTTCATGTTGCCCGAACATTCGCGGCCGATCCCCTCGCGCTTCAGCCTCGACCCGCAGATCAAGCGCGAATGCATCTGGGCCGGCGCCCTTTACCGTCCGGCTAGCCTGTTGGTGGATCGTGACGGCCCGATGATCCGCGCACGCGCCGAGCGCCAATGGGATGTACTGGCGCAACACACGCCGAACTTTGACAGCCTGTTCGATCAGGTCGGCAGCCTGCGCAGCTCACCGGAAGTGTTCCAGATGCGCGAGTTCATTCGTCGCTGGCGCTTTTACGATCACTTTCGCAGCGATGCCGATGCACCGGTGCGCCAGCCGCAATTGGGCACACGCACGCCGGTGCTGCATCACGACGGCCGGGATCTGGCGGCGGCGTTGCAGACCATCATCGAGATTGGTGATGGCGACGCCATGCGTGCGGCGATTACCGATGCGTTTCCTGGCGCACGGCTGCATATCGAAGCGCAGGCCGGTGGACGGTTTGCCATCGAGTTTTATCAGGAAGGTTTGTTGCGGCCATTGTCGGCGGCGGAATTGTCGGACGGAACGCTGCGCTATCTGCTGCTGGTCGCCGCACTACTGACGCCGAGACCGCCGACGCTGATGGTATTGAACGAACCGGAAACCAGTTTGCACCCGGATCTGTTGCCAGCGCTGGCGCGGCTGATCATTCGCGCGTCGGAGCAGTGTCAGGTGTGGGTGGTGTCCCATGCGCGGCGGTTGATTTCGGCGTTGCAGGAAGACCCTGAGTGCAATTGCATCGTGCTGGAGAAAACCCTGGGGCAGACCGGGATTGTCGGGCAGCGGGTGCTGGATGAGCCGGCGTGGCATTGGCCGGATTGAGTGATTCAGGCAAAAGCCCCTCACCCTAACCCTCTCCCAGAGGGAGAGGGGACTGACCGAGTTGTTCTTTCTAGTTACGCCGACATGTAAGTCTCGAGTTGAACGCAGGTTTTTGAAAAGCCCAGAGATCGGCTCCCTCTCTACAGGGAGAGGGCCTGACCGCGGATGTTCGGGAATTACGCCGACCTGAAAATGCTGTTGTGAATCCATAATCGACTCGGCTTTCAGGTCGATGTCTAATGCAGGACACCTCGGTCGGCTCCC